>JBILWD010000412.1:0-2895 GCA_044370095.1 Opitutaceae bacterium
GGAACGCGCGAGGCCGTGGGTGACCTCAAAGCCCTCCCGCGCGAGCCGGACCGCCGGCAGGACCAGCTCCTTCCACGGACGCCGACCGTGCTCGCGCCAAGCCAGGTGCAGCCCGGCGACGGTGCCGGGCACGCCCACCGCGCGGTGGCTCAGGTGGTGGCGGTCGAAGTCATACTTGCCGTCCCGCAGCCACATCTCCGGCGAGGATCCGGCCGGCGCGGTCTCGCGGAAGTCATAGGCCTGCGGGGAACCCGCCGCGGGGCGATAGACGATGAAACCGCCGCCGCCGATGTTGCCGGCCGTCGGATGGGTCACCGCGAGGGCGAAGGCGGTGGCGACCGCGGCATCGATCGCATTTCCGCCGTCCAGCAGCACCTGGTGACCGATGCGCGAGGCGTGCCCCTCCTGGGACACGACCATCCCCTCGCGCGCCCACACCGGAGCCGATCCGGCGAACGCCCGGGAAGGCAGCAGGGTCAGGGCGGCGAGGCCGACAACGGTGAAACCCCGGGCGAGCAGCGACATCCTGCGACCCTGCCGGACGGCATCGATGAGTCAAACGCCGCCGCCCCGGGCGTCAGCGCCCGGCCGCGGCGCGCAGGCGCTGCTTGGCGCGTAACATCACCCGCAGCGGGTGCAGTTCCTCCTCGGAGGTGAGCGGCATCGGCGTGCCCGCCACGAGCTGCGCGGCGAAGGCGTCGAAGTAATCCGGTCCCGGAGTGCGGTCGAGGGGCTCGCTCACGCCCTCGCGCCGGACCAAGCGCGTGCGGGCGCCGCCGTCGACCGACTCGATGAACCCGCGGGTGCCGAAGATCCGCAAGGTTTCGTTACCGTGCGGCAGGCCGGGAGCCCCGGGGTTCAGGTAATTGATCACGAGGGTCACCAACCCGCCGTTCTCCAGGCGGCCCTGGGCGATCGCGGCGAGCTTCCCCTCCCCCTGCTCCGTCGCCGGCTTGCCGAAACGGGTCTCATCCGCCGTCAGCGCGGCCATCCGCACGCCACCCGCGTGCTCGACCATCCGCGCGCCGTGGATGCCCGCCTGCAGGAAGAGCCCGCCGTCCAGCGCCTCGTCCTGCGGGCGCGCGGCGCCGTAGCGGTAGGACTTCTGCACGAGCACCTGGACGACCTCGCCGATCTCGCCCGCCTGCACGTGCCGGCGGATGGCGGCGTAGGGGGCCGCGAAGACGGTGCCCGCCATCTCGCGGAACTGGCGCCCGGAGCGCCGAGCGGCGGCGAGGATGGCATCGAGTTCGACCTCGGTCAGCGCGGAAGGCTTCTCCGCGTACACGTGGCGGCCCGCCTCGAGGCAGCGGATAGCGTCGCGCGCCTGGTCCACCCGGCGGGGTGAGCAGAGTACGACCAGTCCGACCGCGGGATCCGCCAACAACGCGTCCAGCCCGGCAACGACCTTGACTCCGTCCGGCGGGTTGGTCTGGCGCACCCCGGAGACCGCGATTAGGCGGGCGTGGGGATGGTCGCGGAACTTCTCGAAGCGGAGCTGGTGTCCGTTCCCTCCGTACAGGGCCACGCCGATCCGCTCCGCCGCCGGGAGCGTGCCGCCCAGGCCGGCCAGAAGACCAAGGATGAGGAGTCGCCCCGTCGCGCGAATCAGATTCATTTTGGGCAGGCAAACGGCCACGACCCCGCGGCGCAACGCGAAGTCGCGCTTGCCTCTCCGCCCGCCGACCGCCCCCTTTCGCGCGTGCCTCGTCGCCCTCGCTTCCGCCGATACCTCGGGATCGACTATTCCGGGGCGGCTACTCCCGAGACCCGGCTCCCCGGCCTGCGGGTTTACGCCGCGGAGGACCCGACAGAACCGCCGCGTGAAGTTACGGCCCCGGCCGCGAGCGGGCGATGGAGCCGGCGCGAACTTGCCCGTTGGCTCACCGACACCCTCTCCGCGGGTCCGCCCACCCTCGTCGGGATCGACCACGGCCTCTCCTGTCCCCTGCCCTACTTCGAACGCCACGCCCTGCCCGCGAATTGGGACCGTTTCCTGGCCGACTTCACGCGCCATTGGCCTGCGCACGCCCCGGGCGTCACGGTCCGCTCGCTGCGGGCGAGCAACCCGCGCGCCGGCGATCCGCGGTGGCGACGCCCCTGCGAACGGCGCACCGGGGCAAAATCCGTCTTTCATTTCGATGTGCCGGGCAGCGTCGCGACCTCCACCCACGCCGGGCTCGCCTGGGTGCAACGACTGAGGGAAGAGCTCGGCCCGCGCCTGCACTGTTGGCCGTTCGACGGCTGGCACCCTCCGCCCGGCGCCCACTTGCTAGCGGAGATCTATCCCTCCCGGTGGAGCGGACGGTGGCCTAGGGGGCAGCGTACGCCGGACCAACAGGATGCCTTCGCTACGGCCGCCGCCCTCGCCGCCGCGGATCACTCGGGCGAGCTGGAGCGTTGGCTGGATCCGGAACTGCCGACGGCGGAACGGGCCGCGACCCGCGTGGAAGGCTGGATTCTGGGCGTCAGCTAATTTGCCTCACCGCAGCGCGTAAATCTCGGTCAACCTCACCACGGTGCCTCGCCTACGGCGGCGTGGTTCCTGGCCAACGTCACCAGCTTGAGCGGGTACTCGGGCATTACAGGTGGGAGATCGCACGGGAAGAGTCAGGCTGCGGGCGAGTCGCACAACGCACGCACCTCGCGGCGAAGGTGGATCCGGAGGCGGTGCAGGCGGACCTTAAGGGCGTTGAGGGTGAAGCCGGCTTCATCGGCCATCACCTGATAGGTGGTGCCCTCAATCACCTGCTCGATCAGCCTGCGATCGCGGCCACTACAGCGCCGAAGGGCAATTTCCAGGGCCTCCCGAATCTCGTGCACGCGGTCCTCCGCGGAGGGATCCGTCAGGCCCGCCCAAAAGCCCTCCTCAACGAGGCTCGCGGGCCGGCAACG
>JBILWD010000413.1:0-2892 GCA_044370095.1 Opitutaceae bacterium
GGCTCGACAGCGAGGGGGCGCGGGGCTTGCCTCGCACCACCCCCCGATGAAACGCCGCTCCTTCCTCTCCGGCCTCGCCGGCGCCACCGCCGCCCCGCTCCTGCCCCGCCTCGCCGCCGCCGCGCCCGCGCCGGTCGCGCTCGGCCTCGATAACTTCGCCGTCCGCGCGATGGGCTGGAAGGCCCCGGAACTAATCACGTACGCCGCCGCGCAGAAATGCGACGTGCTGCTGATCTCCGACCTCGACGCGGTGGGCCCCCTTGGGGACGCGGAACTGCGGGCGGTACGGCGCCAGGCCGACGCGGCCGGCCTCGGCCTTTACGTCGGCAGCTGGAGCATCTGCCCCACGTCGAAAGCGTTCCGGCCCACCTGGGGTACCGCCGAGGAACACGTCCGCCTCGGCCTCCGCGTCGCGCGCGCCCTCGGTTCCCCCGTCTTTCGCGTCGTCCTCGGCAATATGGAGGACCGCAAGACGCCCGGCGGCATCCGCGCGCGGATGGCGGACACCCTCGCGGTAATCCGGGCCTGCCGCCGCGACATCCTCGCCTCCGGCGTGCGCCTCGCCCTCGAAAACCACGCGGGCGACCTCCATTCGTGGGAACTGCGTTCCCTGATCGACGAGGCCGGCCACGACCTCGTGGGCGCGAACCTCGACACCGGCAACGCCTTCTGGACCCTCGAGGACCCGATGGACGTGCTCGAAACCCTCGGCCCGGTGGCGCTCTGCTCGAGCCTGCGCGACGCGATGGTCTGGGAAGCGCCGGACGGCGCCACGATGCAGTGGACGGCGGCGGGCGAGGGCCTGCTGGACTGGCGCGCGCTCGCGGACCGCTGGCGGGCGCTCTGCCCGCGCACGCCGGTGATCATCGAGACCATCTCGGGCAACCCGCGGACCTTCGCGTATCGCCAGCCCAGTTTCTGGGAGCACTACGACCGGCGCCCGGAGAAGCTGGCGCGATTCGAGGCGCTGGCGAAGCGGGGCAAGCCGATCCCGGCCTTCAAGGCGCCCGCCGGTCCCGAGGGCCGCGCGGCCACCCAGAATTTCCAGCGCGCGGAGCTGGAGCGCTCCCTCGCTTACCTGCGCACCACCATCGGCCTCGGCGGCCGCGCCTGAACCAGCCCCTCCCATGCTGCGTCGTCGCTTCCTTCACCAGTCCGCGGCCGCCGCGGCCGCCAGCTCCCTCGCGCCCGCCGTACACGCCGCCACCAAGGCCGGGCCGCGTCGCTTCCGCACCGTGCTGATCGGTTGCGGTTGGTGGGGGAACAACATCCTGCGCGAGGCGATGGCCAGCGGGGAATGCGAGATCGTCGGCCTCTGCGACGTCGATTCCCGGCAATTCGCCGCCACTCAGCGCAACGTTGCCGCCGGCACGGGCGACCAGCCGCGTGAGTTCAAGGATTACCGCGAATTGCTCGCGGCCACCAAGCCGGAGATCGCGATTGTCGGCACCCCCGACCACTGGCACGCCCTGCCGACCATCGCCGCCGTGCGCTCCGGCGCCCACGTCTACGTCGAGAAACCCATCGGCCACACCGTGCTCGAGGGCCGCGCGATGGTGAACGCCGCCCGCGCCGCCGGCCGGGTCGTCCAAGTCGGCACCCACCGCCGCATCTCCCCGCACAACCTCAGCGCGCGCGACTTCATTCGCTCCGGCCAAGCCGGCGACATCGGGATGGTCCGGTGCTTCGTCCATTACGCGGGCGGCCGCGACACGCCCCGACCCACGGTCGAGGTACCCCGCGAGCTCGACTGGGACCTCTGGTGCGGCCCCGCCCCGTTGCGGCCCTTCAACGGCGGCGACCCCCGCGAGAACACCGCCGGCAACCGCGGCGGCATCCATCCCCGCGGCTTCCGCAACTACCTCGACTACGCCAACGGCACCCTCGGGGACTGGGGCATCCACTGGCTCGACCAAGTCCTCTGGATCCTCGAGGAGAAGCACCCGCGCCGCATCTTCTCCAGCGGCGGCCGCCCCATCGCCGGCCCGGTCGTGAACACGGCCGCGGCGCAGACCACGGACGCGCCCGACCACCAGGTGGCCACCTACGCCTTCGACCGCCTCACCGTGCAGTGGGAGCACCGCCGCTTCGCCGGCAACGCGAACGAGAAGGGCGAGAACGTCGGCTGCTACTTCTACGGCACCAAGGGCGTGGTCCACCTCGGCTGGCAGCAGGGCTGGACCTTCCACCCCGCCAACGGCCGCGACCCCGCCGTCACCACGCCGGCCAACCTGAACGCGCCCGACCACCAGAACATCCGCGAACTCTGGGTCGATTTCCTCCGCGCCATCCGCACCGGCACCAAGCCGGCCGCGGACATCGGGGACGTCCACCTCGCCACCAATATGGCCCTGCTCGGGATGGTCTCCCTCAAGGTCGGCCGCAGCCTCGAGTGGGATGGCGAGCGCGAGCGGGTGATCGGCGACGACGCCGCCCAGGCCCTGCTCCGCCGCGATTACCGCAAGGGCTGGGAATTCCCCTCCGCCTGAACCGGCCGCCCCCGCTTATGCCCCGCCCCGCCCCGCTCCTCGCCCTCCTGCTGCTCGCCGCCGCCGGCCTCCGCGCCGCCGACCCCGCGCCCCGCTGGAACATCCTGTTCCTCTTCGCCGACGACTGGGGCCGCTACGCCTCCGCCTACGCGAAGGCCGACGGCCGGCCGACCGTCAACGACGTCATCTCGACGCCGAACGTCGACCGGCTCGCGCGCGAGGGCGTCCTCTTCCGCCACGCCTTCGTCAACGCCCCCTCCTGCACTCCCTGCCGCAGCTCACTGCTCTCCGGGCGTTATTTCTTCAACACCGGCCGCGGCGCGATTTTGCAGGGTGCCGTCTGGGACCCAGCGATCCCGAGCTTCCCGCTGCGGCTGCGGGACGCCGGCTACCACATCGGCAA
>JBILWD010000150.1:0-9043 GCA_044370095.1 Opitutaceae bacterium
TGCGCAACCGCGCGACGCTGGTGCTGATCAACGGCCGCCGGGCGAACATCTCGCCGGTGCTGGCCAGCGGTGGCGCGAGCTTCGTCGATGTGAGCGTGATCCCGATCTCGGCGGTCGAGCGCATCGAAATCCTCTCGGACGGCGCCTCGGCGACCTACGGTTCGGACGCGGTCTCGGGCGTGGTGAACGTCATCCTGAAGACCAACTACGCCGGCTCGGAGATCGGCGGCACCTACGGCTGGAGCCCCAATGACGGCAAGTGGGCGACCCGCAGCTACTACGGCGTGGCCGGCGCGACCTTCGGGCCGACCAGCCTGACCATCACCACCGAGTGGAAGCGCAGCGACCCGCTGATCCAGAAGGAGCGCGACTTCGCCAAGGGCCAGTTCCGCACCCCGTCTTTCGCGGGCTCGATCAACCTCGCCGGCACCACGGACTTCTACTTCCTGGCCGGCAACCGCAACGCGCCCCCGCAGAACCTCGACCTGACCCCGGCGCAGGCCGTGGCGCAGGGCATCTACCAAGGCCCGCTGACGCAGGACCAGGTGGCGCAGAACTTCGATCTGGCCAACTACCCGACGATGCTGCTCCGCGCCCAGCGCCGCAGCTTCACCGCGGCCCTTGAGCACAAGCTCAATCCGTCGACCTCGCTGTTCGCGGACTTCATCTACTCGCTCAACGAGACCGAGTCCGTCCTCAACGCGCAGCCGGTCTCCGGCAACGTGGTGGGCACCAACCCGAACAATCCGTTCAACGTGACGGTCACGGCCCGCAACCGGTTCGTGAACTTCCCCCGCATTTACGCCAACCAGTCCACCAGCATCCGCGGTGTGACGGGCATCAAGGGTAAGATCACCGACAAGTGGAGCTATGAGCTGGCCGGCAACTTCAACCGCACCGATCACGCCTACCGCAACCGGAACCTGATCGACGGCGTGAAGTACACCGAGCTGGTGAACTCCGGCGCCTACAACCCGTTCGCGATCCGGCAGAACCCGGGCGTGATCGAGAGCATGGTGGGCATCCAGTTCCGCAACTACGACAGCCAGCTGAACAGCTTCGACCTGCGCATCAACGGCAGCGTCTTCCGGCTGCCCGCCGGCGACGTCCAGCTCGGCATCGGCGCCGAGACCCGCTGGGAGTCCCTCAGCTTCGTGAACGACCGCTTCGACCAGACCGGCCAGTGGCTGCAGGCCACGCCCCGTCAGCCGTTCGCGGCCCGTCAGACCACCGACGGTTTCTTCACCGAGGTGCGCGTGCCGATCTTCGGCGGCGGCAACTCGATGCCCGGCTTCCACGTGCTGGAGCTCTCCGCCGCGGCCCGCCACGACATCTACAGCAAGACTTCCGACCCGACGGTCCCGAAGTACTCGCTGCGCTGGCTGCCCTTCAATGACGAGCTCGCCATCCGCGGTTCGTACTCCGAGTCCTTCACCGCCCCGACCCTCTATGACCTGTTCGGGCCGGTCTCCGTGGGCTTCACGTCCTCGATCAACATCACCCGCTACAACACCAGCGGCACCTCCCTCGGCGTCGCTTCCGGTTCCCGCCAGTACCGCTCGCAGTCCGGCTCGAACTCCGGCCTGAACCCCTCGGAGTCCCGCAACTGGTCCGCCGGTGTCGTCTGGTCCCCCAAGGCCATCAAGGGCCTCTCGGTCTCCGCCGACTGGTTCAACATCGATGAGCGCGACCTGATCTCCTCGATCAGCTCGACCCTGATCGTCACCGACGTCGAGCAGAAGGGCCCGGCCTCCCCGTACGCCGGCCTGGTCCGCCTCGGCACCAGCCTCGCGGGCGAGACCTACTTCGGCACGGGCGCGGCGATCACCTCGCCGGGCCAGATGACGAACCGGCCCTCCGACGAGGTCTGGATCTCCAACGCGATCGTCAATGTCGCCGGCTACTGGCAGGACGGCATGGACCTCGCGGCGAGCTACAAGTGGACCCAGCAGGGTCTGGGCAACTTCAATGCCTCGCTGGCCGGCACCTACATCCGCGAGTACGCGGTGCAGAGCCTGCCGAACGGCGCGGTCTCCAAGTACCAGGATGGTTTCTCCGGCACGGCGGCTTATCCCCGCTACCGGACCCGTTCGAACCTGGATTGGGTCTCCGCGAACAATCGCTGGAACGCCACGATCGGCCACACCTGGGTGCCCGAGATCGACGATCTGGCCTGGTCGACCGAGTACCGCGTGAAGAGCTACCATACGTTTGACCTGCGCGTGGGCCACTCCTTCTCCGGTTCCTCGAACCGCTGGCTGAAGGGCCTGCAGGCGACGATCGGCATGAACAACGTGTTCAACAAGTTCCCGCCGCTCATCCGCTCCGAGGGCAACCAGTCCCACGACATCAGCTCGTACGACCCGATCGGCCGCTACATCTACGGTTCGATCAAGTACAAGTTCTGATCCCGGGGGTGTGCCGCCAGCCGGCACGCCCTCCCCTTTCCGAGCCGGGCCTGCGGGCCCGGCTCTTTTTTTGCCCAGACCCGGGCCCCCGACGGGGTCAGCCTGTTGCATGTTGCAGAGGCCCCATCCCCCTTGCTCGCCCTCCGGCGCGGCAGAAGGCCTGCAACCTGCAACAGGCTGACCCCGTTTCGTTCAGAGCGGGGGATTAGGCGTGCCATCGCGCGCGTTCGGCGTTTGAAGGGCCCGATGGATCTGACCGCCCACCGCGCCCTGATGCGGGAGCTCGCCGCCACCAGCGGGGAATTCCTCCGCAGCCATTGGGGTCAGCCTGGCCTAGCGGTAGAGACCAAGGCCGACGCTTCGCCGGTGACCGCCGCCGACCGCGGGGCAGAGCAGCTGATGCGCGCGCGGATCGCCCAGGTGTTCCCCAGCCACGGGATCCTCGGGGAAGAGTTCGGGACGGAGAACGAAGGCGCGGACTTAACCTGGGTGCTCGATCCCATTGATGGCACCAAGTCGTTCATCACCGGCGTTCCGCTCTGGGGCACCCTGATCGCCCTCCTCCACGAAGGCCGGCCAGTCTTGGGCTGCATCCATCAGCCCATCCTCGGCCAGCTGATGCTGGGAGACGGCCACACCACGACCCTGAACGATCGCCCCGTGCGCTGCCGCGCGGTGGCGGGACTGGAGGCGGCGACGGTGCTGACCAGCGACCCCCTGAATCCGGAGCGTCACCAGCCGGGTTCCGGCTATGAGGCGCTGATCCGGCGCGCCCGGTTAGTCCGGACGTGGGGCGATTGCTACGGCTACCTGCTAGTGGCGGGGGGCTGGGCAGATGTGATGCTCGACCCGGTGATGAACCCCTGGGATATCGCGGCGCTAGTGCCGATCCTGCGCGGCGCGGGCGGGGTGATCACCGACTGGCAGGGCGGACCGGCCTATCCGGCCAGTTCCACCGTCGCGGCGGCCACCCCGGAGCTGCACGCGGCCACGCTGGCGGTCCTGCACGGGCAGGACGCGTCCAAAGGGACCCGGCGGGATTAAGGGGCGCCGGGCGCGGCGGGTGAGGTTTAGACCTTCTCCGGGATGGCGTAGGGCGGGCGCTGCGTCTCTTTGAGCAGGAAGCGGGCGTATTCGAGCGCGCCTTCCCGCTGGCCCGAGACCGCGGTGATGCCGTCGCCGATCGCATCCAGGGAGAGCCAGGGTCCGAGCCGGAACGGCTGGCGGGCGAGGTCGATCCCGTGCACCTGCAGGTGCGTCTGCAGTTCCCGGTGGATCGCGCCGGCGGCGGGAAAGTCCCCCAGCGTAGCATCGATCGCGGCCGTCGGGGCGGATTCGCCGGCGCGGTAGGAGATGTTACCGAAGTGACAGAGCGAGGCGGAGAGGTGGCCCGTCTCGACCGGAGCGGCGAGGTCTTGGCTCCGGCGGGAGCGAACGGCATCGAAGAAGTTCTGGACGTGGGTGGCGCCACCGTCGCCCGCGAACTTACGGATCTGCTTGCCCGCCTTATCGAAGGCGGTGGCACCGACGAGGCCCGCGACCGTCCCACCCTCACAGGTGGCGATGACCCCGGTGCGGAGGCCCCCGACTTGGTCGAGGTAATTGACCCCTGGCTTGGCGGGGAGCGCCCGGTGTTCGAAGATCAGCGGGATCTGGGCGTAATCGTAGACCGCGACGTGGGCGTTCGGGGTCTCGGCCGCATCCTGAATCGCATAGCGGTTGCCGAAGCTGACGATCCGGCGCGGGGGGCCGTTGTGGCGGGCGATGCGCAGCGCGATATCGAGAACGTGGACCCCGTTGTTGCCGAGCTCGCCATTGCCGGTGTCCCAAGACCAGTGCCAGTCGTAGTGCAGCTTGCCGCGGGTGAGCGGGGCCATCGGCGTGGGGCCGCAGAAAAGGTCGTAATTGATCCCTTCGGGATACCAAGGCAGGCGTTTGCCGATCGACTGGCGGAGATTGTAGACGATGGCGCGGATGTGCTGCACCTTGCCGAGCTCGCCGGAGTGAAGGTACTGGATGGCTTGGGCGAGGCCGGTTTCGGAGCGGTAATGCGTGCCGACCTGAACGATCCGGCCGTACTTGGCGGTGGCCTCGATCATCTTGCGGCCTTCCCAGACCGTACGGGACATCGGCTTCTCGACGTAGACGTCCTTGCCCGCTTGGCAGGCCCAGACCGTAAGCAGGGCGTGCCAGTGATTGCTGGTCACGATCATCACCGCATCAATGTCCGCCCGGCCGATCAGTTCCCGCGCGTCGGTCGTCTGGAACGGGGCGGGGGTGCCCTCGGGGAGGTTGCGGGCGACGCGGGCGAGCACCTGGGGGTCGACGTCGCAGAGTCCGGCAATGCGGACGCCGGGCATCTTCACGAGGTTCTTCAGGTGGGCGGAGCCCTTGCCGTTGAGGCCGATCACGCCGAGGCGGATGGCGGAGTTCGCGCCGGGGGCCGCAGCGTAGACGGACGGGCGCAACCCGGCGGTGAGGGCGGCCCCGGCGGCGAGGGCGGACTGGCGAAGGAAGGAGCGGCGCGGGAGCGAGGGCATGGGCGGGGAAGGGGTGGGCGGGCGGGCGCCCGGGGATGGACGCGCCTTGGTAGGAGGGGACTGTAGGCCGGGGGGGGCCCGCGACAAGCCGGGACGCGGCGGCGGCGGCGAAATCCGGACCTTTGCGTTCGCCAGCGGTGGGCGACCGGCTTAGGTCGCCGGGATGCCCATCGATACTGAGGATCTGTTGGAGCGTTTCTGCCGTTATGTCCGGATCGACACGCGCAGCGATCCCCACGCGGGAATGACCCCGAGTTCGCCGGGCCAGTGGGATCTCCTGCGGTTGCTGGAGGCGGAGTTGCGGGCGCTGGGGGCGGAGGACGTCGAGCTGACGCGGACGGGGTATGTGCTGGCGACCATCCCGGCGACGACCCGCCGGCCGGGGGTGCCGACCCTAGCGTGGCTGGCGCACGTGGATACCGCGACCGAATTGCCGGGCGGGGCGCAGCCGATCGTCCATCGCGCCTACGATGGCCGGCGGATCGTGTTGCCGGATGATCCGACGCAGGTGCTGACCGTCGAGACCATCCCGCACCTGCGGGAGGCGATCGGCGACGACATCATCACGGCCAGCGGGACCACCCTGCTGGGGGCGGACGACAAGGCGGGGGTGACGGCGATTATGGGCGCGGTGCGGTACCTCGTGCGACACCCGGAGATCCCGCACGGGCGGATCCGGATCTGCTTCAATCCGGACGAGGAGATCGGCCACGGGCTGCGCACCCTAGAGCTGAAGCAGCTAGGGGCGGACTTCGGCTACACCCTGGACAGCGAGGCGCGGGGGGAATTGGACGATGAGACCTTCTCGGCGGACGCGGCGATCGTGGAGATCCGCGGGGTGGCGGCGCATCCGGGCTGGGCGAAGGACGTGATGGTGAACGCGCTGCGGCTGGCGGCCCGCTTCACCGCGGCGTTGCCGCTCGGGCGCTCCCCGGAGCGCACGGCGGACCGGGAGGGGTTCATCCATCCCAACGAGATCCGCGGCAACAGCGAGCGGGCTACCGTGCGGCTCATCCTGCGCGATTTCGAGCTGGAGGGTCTGGCCGAATTGCGGCGGATCGTGGAGCAGGCGGCCGCCGCGGTGCAGGCGGCGGAACCCGGGGCCCGGTTGGAGGTGGCGTTCCACGAGCAGTACCGGAATATGCGCTATTGGCTCGACCGCGATCCGCGACCGGTGGAACACGCCCTCGAGGCCATCCGCCGGACGGGGCTCACTCCATTCCGGCACCGCATCCGCGGGGGTACCGACGGCTCGCAGCTGACCGCCCGTGGCCTGCTGACCCCGAACCTCTTCTGCGGTATGCATCAGGTGCACAGCCAGCGGGAGTGGGTTTCCCTGCAGGATATGGGCCGCGCCGCCCAAATGCTCATTCACCTGGCCCGGGTCTGGGAGGAACGGACCCCGGGTCGGCCGGCGGCGTGAGCCGGATCGGCCAGAATCAGGTTGGTTTTCCGCCCGGGACGGGCCAGCCTCCCCCCTTTCCTCTCCTCGCTATGGCCAAGACCAAATCGGACATCGGACTCATCGGCCTCGCCGTGATGGGTCAGAACCTTGCCCTCAACATCGCTGATCACGGCTTCCGGATCTCCGTCTATAATCGGACGACCGAGAAGACGGAGAAATTCGTCGCTGAGAACCCGGCTACTCCGGGCGGCCTGTACGGGGCCAAGACCCTCGAGGAGTTCGTGGGATCCCTCTCGCGCCCGCGCAAGATCGTGATCCTCGTCCAGGCCGGCAAGGGCACGGACGCGGTGATCGACAGCCTGGTGCCGCTGCTGGACAAGAACGACATCGTCATCGACGGCGGCAACGCGCTGTGGACGGACACCATCCGGCGCGAGCAGGCCCTGCGGGCGAAGGGGCTCCGCTTCATCGGCTCGGGCGTTTCCGGCGGTGAAGAGGGGGCGCGCTTCGGTCCCGCGCTGATGCCGGGCGGTGATCCGGCGGCCTACCAGGAGCTGGAGCCGATTTGGAACGCGATCGCGGCCAAGGTGGACGCGAAGACCGGCCGACCCCTGACTGGGGCGGCGCCCGGCAAGCCGATCGAGGGGGGCGTGCCGTGCGCGACCTACATTGGCGAGAATGGCGCGGGCCATTACGTGAAGATGGTCCACAACGGCATTGAGTACGGCGATATGCAGATGATCTGCGAGGCCTACGCCGTGATGCAGGGCCTGCTGGGGCTGAAGGCCCCGGAGATGGGTGCAATCTTCGCCGAGTGGAACCGCGGGATGCTCGGCAGCTTCCTGATCGAGATCACGGCGGACATCCTGCAGCAGAAGGATCCCGTGACCCGGAAGCCGATCGTGGACGTGATCCTCGACACGGCGGGCCAGAAGGGTACGGGCAAGTGGACGTCGGTGAACGCGCTCGATATGGGCGTGCCGGCGCCGACCATTGCGGAGTCCGTGTTCGCGCGCTGCCTGAGCGCGATCAAGGAGGAGCGCGTGGCGGCGGCGAAGGTGCTCAAGGGTCCGTCCCGCAAGTACAAGGGTTCGCGCAAGGCGCTGGTGGCGGCGATCCACGACGCGCTGTACTGCTCGAAGATCTGTTCGTACGCGCAGGGTTTCCAGCTGATGCGGGAGGCGCAGAAGGAGTACAAATGGCAGCTCAACTTTGGCGAAATCGCGCAGATCTGGCGGGGTGGCTGCATCATCCGTGCCGTGTTCCTGCAGAAGATCACCGAGGCCTACGCGCGGAAGCCGGACCTGGCGAACCTGCTGCTCGACCCGTATTTCAACAAGACCGTGCGCCAAGCGCAGGAGAACTGGCGCAAGGTCGTGGCCCTCGCGGTGGAGTGTGGCGTGCCGGTGCCGACCTTCAGCTCGGCACTGTCGTACTACGACGGCTACCGCTCGGCGCGCCTGCCGGCGAACCTGCTCCAGGCGCAGCGGGACTACTTCGGGGCCCACACCTACGAGCGGACGGACCGCCCCCGCGGCGAGTTCTTCCACATCGACTGGCCGGAGGCCGGCCGGCCCCAGCTGGCGATCAAGTAATTAGTCGGCAGACCTGAACGGGGTCAGCCGAAGGCGGACCCCGTTCCAATTGGCGCGCAAGGGACGCGCAAGGGACGCGCGGGCCTCGGCAAGGGGTGCCGCGCGAACGGGGCGGAACGTGCGATCTTGGCGGTTCCTTCCGCCATGAAAACCGCTTTCGTCCCGCTCCTCGGCCTCGCCGGCATCTTCCTGCTGGCCGTCGCCTGCTCTTCGCCCGCCTCCCGCATCGAGGCTAATCCCGAGGCCTTCGCCCGGCTCAGCCCGGAACAACAGACCCTCGTCCGCGCCGGCCAGATCGCCCTCGGCTTTCCCAGCGAGGCCGTTCGCCTCGCCCTCGGGGACCCTGACCGCACCACCGTCCGCACCGACGCCCACGGGGAAACCGTGATCTGGCACTTCCTCACCTACGAGGCCAGCGGCCAAATCCTCTTCACCGGGCACTTCCATCGGGGCTACCGCGGGGGGGCCTGGGGCTGGGGTTGGGGCGGCGCCTACCCGTACTACCTCGATTACCCCGCCCGCACCGTCCGCGACCGCTTCCGCGTCGAATTCCACGACCGTAAGGTCACCGCCATCACCAGGGAGGACAGCCGATGAACCAAAACCTAAAGTTCCGCCCAGCCCAGTTCCATTGGGGCAAGGCCCATCTTGACAGAGTTTACTCCAGCCGGCACCCCGAACCTATGAAGTGTCTTCCGCACCCGTTCACGGAACGGCCCCAACACCCACGGGGGGTGTCGCGAGGAGGAAACCCGTCGCGGCCGCGATGATTCTCCGAGATTCGGGGGCAGCGCTGGAGGAACAGATCGCGCACTGGCGCAGCTACCGGCGCCGGCGGCAGGCGCCGCAACCGGAAGAGGGGGCGAAGCTGGAGGTTCAGCTGCGCCAGTCGATCGAAGGGCTGCGTGCCGGGGGTCTTTCAGCGGAGGAGGCCTTCCTCGTGGCGGTGAAGCGGCTGGGCGGCGTGGACGCGCTCTCGCGGGAGTTCGCCCGGGAACACTCGGAGCGGCTGTGGAAACAACTCCTGCGCCCCGATGCGGAGGCGGCCGGCGGGGAGCAGGCGGACGGGCGGAAGGAGGCGGCGATGGCGCTGGG
>JBILWD010000151.1:0-8970 GCA_044370095.1 Opitutaceae bacterium
TGCAGGCTGATCGCCAGCCAGTCGTGCAGCGACACCACCAGGAACCAGATCAGGAAGAACGCGATGGCCAAGGCCCAGAAAGGCCGGTCAATCAGCCCGTATTCGACGCAGATTTGGGCGCCGCCCACCGCGAAGATAAGCCACCGCAGCCAGCGGTCGACGATCTGCAGCAAGGGGGAGCCCAGCCGCTGGTTCACCTGCATCAGGACGATGGAGAAGACCATCGCCGCGAGCACGGCGCCGAAGATGACGGAGGAGGCGGGCAAAGCGCGGGCGGGTCTCAGCTCAGCCGGACCGGCATAATCACGCAGACGAAATTATCGAGGGTCTTGAACACCCCGGGGCTAACCTCGTCCTTCACCTCGAAGAACACCTCGTCCTTCGAGAGGGCCTTCAGCGGATCCATCACGAACGCCGGGTTGAACGCCACCTGCAGGTCAGGGCCGCTGTAGCTGATCGCCATCGACTCGTGGGCTTCGCCGAAGTCGGGGCTTTGGGCGGTGATCTCAAGCAGGTTGGAAGTCAGGCGGATCTTCACCGAGTTGGCCTTCTCGGAGCACACCAGGGCGGCGCGGTGCACGCATTGGAGGAGGAGCTCGCGCTCCAGCTTGATGCGCTGGTGCGTCTCCTTGGGGATCACCTGCTGGTAGTTCGGGTAGTTCCCCTCGACCACCTTCGAGTACAGGTAAATGTTGTCCACCAGGCCGCTGGCATCCTTGTCGGTCGCAACTTGGAAGGCCGCGCGGCGGTCGTTGAAGCTGATCTGGACCTTTTCGCCCTTGTCGAGGAGCCGGGTGAGTTCGCCCACCGTCTTCGCCGGCAGAATGATCGCGCCGGCGGCATCAGCCGGGACCTCCATCTCCTTGGAGACCATAGCGAGACGGCGGCCGTCGGTGGCGACGAGAAACAGGCGGCCGTCGCGGAAGTTGAAGTACACCCCGTTGAGGATGTAGCGCGACTCGTCGTTTGACTGGGCGTACGAGACGCTGCGAAGCATCGTGGCCAGCTCGCTCTGGGCGAGGCTATGGGCCTTCTCCTCGCCGAATTCGGGCAGCGGGGGGAACTCCTCCTTGCCGATCCCCATAATCTTAAACGTGGAACCGCCGGAGGTGAGTTTGACTTGGTGATTCGGGGAGCCGTCGACCGTGACGTCGAGGTTGGGCAGTTCGCGGACGATGCCGGCGAGGCGCTTAACGGGGAGGGTGACCGAGCCCGGATCCTTGATCTCAGCCTTGATCCGGCAGCGGATGCCGAGGTCTAGGTTGGTGGTGGTCAGCGAGATGTGATCCTTTTCCGCCTCGATCAGCACATTGCTGAGGATCGGCATCGTCGCCTTGGAGCCGACCACATTGAGCACCTGGGCGAGGCCGTTGGCGAAGTGGTCGCGGTTGATTTTGAATTTCATCGGGGCGGCGGGTAAAACGCGCGGAAGTTAACAAAGCTCAAAAGAATAGGGGTTCAATAATGAATTCTATCCGTAGTCATATAGGCTGCGAACAAGCGCAGTAACTGGCGCTCCCCCGAGGGAAAAAGGGCGTTTTGGGGCCGTGAACAACCGTCCGCGGCGAGCCGGCAACCGCCCGGTTGTTCACAGCGCCGGGGTTGTCCGGAAAATGCCCGCAGGTTGTTCACGGGGAATTCAGAGCGCCAGGAGGCGGCGTCGCCGGGGCCCGGAATTTCCGGCGCAGATGGCGGCCGATGCCGAAGAAAACGTACCCGAGGCAGATGCCGAGGGCGGCGAATTCCTTGTAGAGGACGACGAGGGCGATCACGACCAGCACGGCCACGAAGGAGCGCAGGCGGGTCTTGGTCTGCAGGTTGACGTTTTTCCCGCTCGGGTAGCGGACCGTGCTCATCATCAGGAACGCGATCAGGAGCATCAGCGGCGGCAGGGCGAGGGCTCCCGTCTTCAGCGAGCGGTCAGACTCGCTGAGCTTCAGCAGGAACAGCACAGTGGCGGCGACGGTCGAGGCGGCGGCGGGCACGGGCAGGCCGATGAAGTCGCGGTTAGAGTCCTTCACGCCCGGGCGGAGGAGCGGGTTCGTAATGACGTTGAACCGAGCGAGCCGCATCGCGGCGCAGAGCAGGTAGACGAAGCCGATGAACCACCCGATGTTGCGGAACCACTGGTAATCCTGCGCCTGCGTGGGCGAGATGATCAGGTAGAGCATCAGCAGGGCGGGGGCCATACCGAAGGAGATCACGTCGGCGAGGGAGTCGAACTCCGCGCCGAAGAGCGATTCCCGGCCGCCCATCCGGGCGAGGCGGCCGTCGAGCGTGTCGAAGGCCGCGGCGCCAAAGATGAACCACACGGCGTAGCGGTAGTGTTCGGCCGGGGTGGCGCCCGAGTAATCACCGGTGGCGGAAGTCTCCGCGAGCCGGGCCTGGATGCACTGGATGATCGCCGTGAACCCGCAGAACAGGTTCCCGGCCGTCATCAGGTTGGGCAGGAAGTAGATGCGGCTGGCCTGCCGGACTGAATAGGGGTCCTCCGCGCTGCCCTGGGCTTCCGTGCCGTGGCGCTTCATTTGGTCAGCCCCTCCAAGTACTTCCAGAACTTCGAGTCCTGCTCGACCAGCTGCTGTTCGGAGACGGGGAGCTTATTGCGGAGGAGGAAGTCTTCGAGGGAGTTCCGATGGAGGATGTAGTCGACGTGAAGCGTGTCGCCCTGCACGTCGAAGTAGAACCGGAAGTCGCCGGAGCGGAGGCGGTAGAGGGTCTTCTGGGCGCGGCGGAAGCTGCCGAGAGGTTCGCGGGGGTGGGCGAGATCCGTGGCCTTGAGGGCCGTGAGGGGATTGATGGCGTCGAGCTGGGCGAGGGCATCGAGCCGGTTGAGCTCGTGCATTGCCTGTGACGAGAACGTGACCTGGTACATCGGATCAGGAGCCGGGAGGGAGGGGGACCTGGGTCGGGGCCATCGGGAGCCCCCGGGTGTAGGCGGCCGGGAGGGGCCGGCAACGCTATTCCCGCGGGTGGACCGCGGCTTGCGCCGGGCAGGGCGGCGGGCGCAGGCTGGTGGCGTGACCCCGCCGCCGACCTCCCGCCGCCGCTTCCTCGCCGCCCTCGCGACCGTCACCCTGTCCCTCCGGGCCCGGGCCGCGGAAACCGCGCCCGTGATCGTCGGGGAAGGCGCGCACCGCTACCGGTTCCACGACGCTTGGCCCCAATTGCCCTCCCACCTCCAGTGGGGCGTCACCCACGGGGTGGCGGTGGACCGGCAGGGCAACGTCCACGTGTTCCACACCTCCCGGCCCGACGCCGCGACCAAGGACTGCGTCGTGGTGTTCGATCGGGCCGGCAAGTTCGTCCGCTCCTGGGGGCCGCAGTTCGTCGGGGGCGCCCACGGGATGGATCTGGTCGTAGAGGACGGGCGCGAGATCCTGTACCTGACGGACCTGCAGCGGGGGCTGTTCAAGATGACCCTCGACGGGGAGCTGTTGTGGCACGTCGCACAGCCGGAATGGTACCGTGGCCGCGACGTGAAGTATCGGCCCTCGAACGTGGCGGTCGGGCCGGAGGGCGACGTGTTTTTGGCCGATGGCTATGGCTCCTACTTCATCCATCATGTGACCAAGGACGGCCGTTATGTCCGTACCTTCGGGGGGCCCGGGGAGGAGGCGGGCCAGACTCAGCACCCGCACGGACTGTTCATCGACCGGCGCGGATCCGAGCCGCTGCTCGTGGTGGGCGAGAATGATCCCAAGGGGGAGAAGCCAGGCCGCCTGCAGGCCCTGACGCTGGACGGCCGGCACCGGCGGTTTTTGCCGACCCCGGTGCGTTCGCCGCGGCATTTCGACCAGCGGGGCAAGCTGGCGGTCATCCCGGATCTGGACGCCCGCGTGACGCTGGTGGACGAGCAGTACCGGACTGTGGCGAACTTGGGCGATGGCTGGACCACCAAGGCAGAGGTGCGGGCGCTGCGGACGCGGACGAGCGATCACTTTAAGCCCGGCAAGTTCGTCTGCCCGCACGACGCGGCGTTTGACGCGGAGGGGAACATTTACGTGGCCGAGTGGGTGGCCTACGGGCGGATCGTGAAGCTGGAGCGGATCGCCGGGTAGGCGGAGGACGGAGGACGGAGGACGGAAGACGGAAGACGGAGGACGGGAACAGGGAACGGTCACGACATAGTATCCACTTTGGAGCCGGCGGCGGAGAGTGACGAGGCGGGACAGGTCCGGCCTGACCGCTGCAGGAATGTCCAACACGTCAGACCTTCCGGGCGGCGACCAATTCCGGGTGTTCGAAGGCGTCGGCGAAGGCGTCGAGTTCGGTGGGGGTCAGGCCGAGCTTGCGGCCGGTCTTCCGCCACGTCGCCACCGCCGCGACCACCGCGCGGAGGATGGTCCGGGCGCGCCGCGGGGAGAGGCGGAAGTAGGGGGTGACCGACTGCAGCGCCTCCAGCGTGGCCGCGGGGCCGGTGTCGGGGGAGATCCACGTCTTCAACTCGCGGGCCCGGTCCGGGAAAGGGTTGAGGTCGAAGGCCGGCGCGAGGCGCCACAGGCCGCGGCCGGCGTGCAGGAAGCCGTGGTTCCGCAGGTGGTCATCGACGTTCGTGATCAGGATGGAAAACGCCATCCGTCGCCACAGTTCCTCCGCATCCTCCTGCACGGCCGCCCCGTGGACCCGGAGGGCATCGAGGATTTCCGTGTAGGAGTGGTCCTCCCCGGACGCGGACTCGACCCCGAGGAGCGTGGCGGCGGAGGCGTAGAGGAGGCGTTTGCCGTTCGGCGTGCGGTCGAAGCGGCGGATCAAGGCGACCGGCACCCCATCGCTGTCCACGAGCCGGGCTTCCGAGGCGTTGATCCCTGCTTGGCGGGCGAGTTCCAGCGCGAGGATCTCCCCTTTGGTCACCGCCCGGGTGTCCTGCACGCTGGGGAACTTGGCGATCGCCGGCGATCCGTCGGCATCCAGCACCGCGCATTTCGGACGCAGGCCCCCCAGGGAGGTACCCCGCCCGCGCAGGTAAGCCAGATCCGCGGCGGTCTCGCTGGAGTGCTCCACGGCTCGGGAGGCTGCGACTAGGTGCCGGAGTTCGAGCAGGGGAGGAGTGGTCCGGCGCCCGGGTTCGCGGGTGCGTTGGCAGATGCCCTGCTCGTCCCGGAAGCGCAGGGCGCCGACCCGACTGCCGTCGTCCACGGCGAGCAGGAAATCGATGGCGGTGAGCGCGGCTGGTTCCGGGGAGGCGCCGGCCCGCCGGGCGAGCTGCCGTTGCTTCGCGTGATCCCGGAGGATGACGCGGCGCCCCCAGCCGTCGGGTTCGGTGTCGGCGATGATGCCGGGAAACACGGAGCCCTCGGCGACGCGGCGATGGAACTGCGGGCCCCGCACCAGCGGGAGGCCCGGCGCGAGCGGAAAGCCATCCGCCGCCTCCAGCCACGCCGCGTCGTACGTGAAGGCGGCGTGCTCGCGCGCGCCGCTCCGGTCGTGGTGGAGCGTGCCGATCCGGCGGGACTCCTCCCCCAGCAGGACTTCCAGGGTGCGTTTCACCGGGCCTCCGGGGAGTGGCGGGCCCGCACCCGCCGGGGCAGCCGGGCCTCCTCCAACTGGAGCCCCAGATCATCCTGACGCACATCCGCGAGGTCGCCGAGGACCGGGCCGAAGCCGAGGGAGAAGAGCGCCATCGCATACGCCCCCAGCGCCACGGTGGCATCACCCCGCTCCAGCCGCGCGTAGGTATTGAGGCCGACCCCCGTGCGTTCAGCCATCATCGCCCGCGTAAGCCGGCGGCGCCGCCGGGCGCGCGCGAGGTCTTCCCCAAACTTGACCAAGGAGCGCCGCACGGCGGGAGGCAGGAGATCGTGGACGGCCGAACGCATGTTTGGAGATTATGGATAACTATTTGAGTGCCTTAATAATCCATCAATAGGTTATTAAGTTTTCAAGCGAGATTAAAACACGCCGGAGAGATCCGAGGGCGCTTGGCCGAAAAACAAGGGTCCCGAGGCTGCTCCTGGAAGCGGAAACTGGTCCCAGGTGGAGCTCGTGGCCGGTTCCCCCGGGAAGCAGAGCGGTTGTGACTAAGGTCCGCCGGTGATGGTCTGCAGCAGGCGGAAGAAGCCGCGTTTCCGTTCGGAGGATAGGCCCCAGTCGACCGGGATGCTCTGGTAGCCCTCGGCCAAGCCCTCCCCTTTGAACCGGTAGTCGAAGTAACCCCAGGAGGCGCCCGCGCGCACCGCGGCGGTGAAGTTGTTCCGCGGTTGGTCGAAGTCGAAATGGTCGTCCTCGTTGAACACGATGGGCATCGGGCGCCACGCCGGCTTCGCCCGGGTTTCGGCCACCATCGCGGTGATGCGGGCCGGATCGCGCACGCCGTTGCCGTGCAGGAGCACAAAGTCTGATTCCCGGATCACGGCATCATCCGGGACCCGGCCCCCGCCGTAACTGGTGCCGGCCAGCAGCGGATTCCCGGCGTCCCGGCTGCGGGTGCGGACGCGGCGGATCAGCTCGTGGACCCGCGCCGGCTGGAGCACCGGATGATCGTAGCGGATGTTGGTCTCGTTGTTCACCTCGATGAGCACGTGGCGGTCACCGCGGCGGATCAGCCAGTCGACCGTGGCATCCACGGCCCGCACCACGGCCGCCTCGTCCGTGAGGCGTTCATCCTGACCGAAATAAAACAGGCCCAAGATCACCACCATCCCGAGCTCGTCCGCGCGGTCGAGGATCCGGGCGGTGCGGGCGAGATAGTCCGGACGCAGGCTCCCATCGGCCGCGAAGGCGCTGTTGTGCCAAGGTTGGGCGCGTGAGTAGCCCTCGGGGCTGCCGCCCTGTAGGTTCAAGGTGAAGGCGAGCAGGCCGTGGCGGTGCCAGAGGGGCATTGCGGCGAGGAACTCCCGCGTGTTCCGGTCGGCGTCCCACCGGCCGGTGTCGGGGTAGGCCCAGCGGTCGCGGGTCGCGGGGTTGAGGTCGTCGAAGATACCCTGGACGAGCCGGGCGTTCATCAGACGCCCCTCGATGGACACCCCATCCCAAGAGCGGCCGGCGTAGGTGGGACGGCCGTTGAGGAGGAATTTCTCCCCTTCGATGGTCACCGTCGTGCGAGCACCGGCGGCGGGAGCGAGGGCGGCGGCGAGCAGGAGCAGGGTAGGCAGGCGGATCATAGGCGCAGGAAGATGCGGCGCTGGTGGAGGAAGCGCGCGAGGACGAGCATCAGGGCCAGGCCCACGATTGCGATCAGGCCTTGTCCCGCCCCGGACCCGAGGTGGGCGTCCAGACCGGACTTAACGTCGCCGCCCACGAACCGCTGCGCGAGGCGGCGGAACCCGATCAGGTTGTTGGCGAGGTAGAGGGTGATCGGGTTCATCCCGATCCAGACGAACGGCACGCACCAGCGCCGCCAGCCGCGGACCTCGACCACGTGGTGAAAGGCCGCCAAGAGCAGCGCGCTGTAGCCGCCCACCACCAGAACATAGGACGAGGTCCAGAGCTTCTTGATGACCGGGAACTGCAGGTGCCAGAGCCACCCCAGGGCGATCGCCGCGAGCCCGGCCATAATCAGGCTGCGAACCTTCTCGGGCTCGGTGCGGTCGGTTCGCCGCAGCAGCAGGCCCGCAAACACCCCGAGCAGGCAGGTCACCACGGCGGGCAGGGTCGAAAGGTAGCCCTCGGGATCGTAGTAGGTGTCGTACTTACGGCCGGGCAGGTACTGGTAATCGAGGTGGTTGGTGAGGTTCAGGCCGGGCGCGTAGCTGCCAGTGACGCTCCCGCTGGCGGCCTCGAACGCGGCGCGCACCTCGGTGGGCGTGGCGTTGGGTTTGCCGAGGCGGGCGGCGATCGCGGTCCGGTCGAGGGTGAAGTCGCGCACGGGCACCCAAGCGAGGAGTGCCCAGTAGCCGAGGAGCAGCGCGGCGGCGGCGCCGGCGAGCGCGCGGGGGCGGAGCCAGCAGAACAGGAGCCCGGCCGCGGTATAGGCGAGGGCGATCCGCTGGAGCACCCCGAGCAGGCGCAGGTCGGGCCAGGGGTTGGTGAAGCCGCCGTTGTAAAGGAGACCGATGGTGAAGAGCAGGAGGCCGCGGATCACCACGTGGCGCGCCGCCACCGCGCGGCCGCGTTCCGCGATCTGCCGGCTGAGGGAGAAGACCAGCGAGACGCCCGAAATGAAGATGAAGAGCGGGAAGATGACGTCGTAGAACGTGCAGCCGGCCCAGTCGCGGTGGGTGAGTTGCCCGGCGAGGAACCGGGCGGGGCCTGAGCCGCTCACTTCGGAGAGCGCCTGCATCAGGGCGTCGGCGCCGAGGATCCAGAACATGTCGAAGCCGCGCAGCGCGTCGAGCGACTGCAGCCGGCCGGGCGGGGTGGGGGTCGGGGCGCTCATCGGGGTGGGGCGGAGCCCACGCGATCGGCGCAGGGCGGTCAACGTCCGGGAAACCCTTGCGCGGGCTCGCGGGAGGCCTCCTCCTTGCCCGATGAAGGTCTCGTTCACCGCCAAGGAGTACGCCCGCCTGCTGGAGCTCGCGCACCTGGGACTCTGGGTGGCGGGGGCGCGCCCGGACGACCCCGGCACGATGCCGGCGCGCTACGCGGACGTGGCCGAGAAGGTGTTCGGCCTAGCGGAGAACTTCGGCTGCGCGGACCTCGTCGAGACGGACGTGAACGGCCAGCATTACCCCGCGGAAAAGCTCACGGCGGGGTCCGTGGAGCAGGCGCTCACGGACTTCACGGCGGACGTGTTCTGGAGCGAGCTGGCGGTGCGGCTGGCGGAGCGCGACCTGCAGGCGGAGCTGGGGCGGCCGGCGGGGGACGAGGCCCCGCCGTTCACCGAGGCGCAGGAGGAGCGGCTGCGGCTGATCGAGGAGACGTACTGGCGCGAGTTCGAGGCCCACGGCACCGACCACGTGGTGGTGCTGCGCGGCGGCCAGGGCTGAGGCTGGCTGGGGCGGGCGTGGCCCGTCAGCGCTTGGGCGTTCGGCGCCGCAGCCGCAGGGGCATACCGCCCTCCGGGTGCAGGGTGATCGAGGCCCAAGGGAC
>JBILWD010000152.1:0-8942 GCA_044370095.1 Opitutaceae bacterium
GCCCCCGATGACCCCGCTCGAGCTCACGCGCCGCCACTTCCTCGGCCGGATGAACACCGGCCTCGCCGGCATCGCGTTGTCCCGCCTGCTGACGCGCGACACCGTCGCCGCGCCCGCGGGCTCGACGCACTTCGCTCCCCGCGCGCGCCAGGTCCTCCAGATCTTCTGTCCCGGCGCCGCCTCCCACGTGGACCTCTGGGACCACAAGCCGCTCCTCGACCGCCACGACGGCCAGCCGCTGACGGGCGCCGAGCCCGAGGTCACGTTCCAAGGTCGCAACGGCAACCTGATGAAGTCGCCCTGGGCGTTCCGCCCCGCGGGCCGCAGCGGCAAACCGATCTCCACCCTACTCCCCGCCCTCGCGCGCCACGTGGACGACATCGCGTTCATCCACAGTATGACCGCGCGCACCAACACGCACGGCCCGGGCTGCGTCGCGATGAACACCGGGTTCACCCGCGAAGGCTTCCCCAGCGCCGGCGCTTGGGCCAGTCACGCGCTCGGCTCCCTCAACGACAACCTGCCCACGTTCGTCGCGATGCCCGACATCCGTGGCGAGCCGCCCAACGGCAAGGCCAACTGGGGCCCCGGCTTCCTCCCCGCCCGCCACCAGGGCGTCCCGCTCGCCGCCCAGCTCCCGCTCCGCAACGCCGGCCGGCCCGCCGGCGTCTCCGCCGCAGAGGATGCCGCGACGCGCGCCTTCCTCGACACGATGAACCGCGAGCACGCGCAGGCCCGGCCCGGCCACGACGAGCTCGGCGCCCGGATCTCCGCCTACGAACTCGCCGCGCGGATGCAGCTCGCCGCCCCGGAAATCACCGACCTAGCCCGCGAGCCCGCGCACGTCCACGCCCTCTACGGCACCGGCGACGCCAACCCGCTCAAGGCCGCCTACGCCCGCAACTGCCTCCTCGCCCGCCGTTTCCTCGAGCAGGGGGTCCGCTTCGTCAGCCTCTACTGCGCCTCCCGCGCCAGCGCCGTCGACGGCCTGCTCAACTGGGACGCGCACAAGACGCTCAAGGCCGATTACGAGCGCCACGCCCCGATCTTCGACGGACCCACCGCTGCGCTGCTCACCGATTTGAAGCAGCGCGGGCTGCTGCGCGATGTCGTCGTGGTTTGGTGCACGGAATTCGGCCGGATGCCCACGCACCAGGAAGGCACCAGTGGCCGCGACCACAACCCCGACGCGTTCACCACTTGGCTGATGGGCGCCGGCGTGAAGGGCGGCGTCTCTCACGGTGCCACCGACGACTTCGGCCGCCGCGCCGCGGTCGACGTTGCCACGGTGCACGACTTCCACGCCACGATCCTCCACCTGCTTGGCTTCGACCACGAGCGGCTTACCCATTACCATAACGGCGCCAACCGCCGTCTCACCGACGTCCACGGGCACGTGATCCGCCCGGTCCTCGCGTGAACGCCGCCCGCTCCGTGTCCAAGCGCCGCCTCCGGTGGGCCGCGCTGCTCCTCCTGCCGCTCGCCGCCCCGGCCGCCGCCGACGAGGGCCTCGCGTTCTTCGAGCAAAAGATCCGTCCGGCGCTCGTCGCGCATTGCTACGAGTGCCACAGCGCGGAGTCGGCCAAGCTCAAGGGTGGCCTCCGCCTCGACACCAAGGCGGGTTGGGAACGCGGCGGCGACAGCGGCCAGCCCGCCCTCGTGCCCGGCCAGCCCGAGGCGAGCCTGCTGATCCAAGCGGTCCGCCACACCGATCCCGACTTCGCGATGCCGCCGCGCCAGCCGCGCCTCCCCGACGCCGTGATCGCCGACCTCGTGACCTGGGTGCGGCTCGGCGCCCCGGATCCGCGCACGGGGGACGCCGGGCCCGCGCGGCGCGCCGACCAGACGTGGTGGTCGCTGCAGCCGCTCGCGGCCACCTTCGCCCACGACTCGATCGACGGCTTCATCGGCGCGCGGCTGGCGGAGCGGAACCTCCGGCCCGGCCCGCCCGCTGAGCCCCGTGCCCTCGTCCGCCGGATGAGTTACGACGTCACCGGCCTGCCGCCCACCGCGGAAGAAGTCACCGCGTTTACCGCCGCCTTCGCCGCCGACGCCGACGCGGCCGTCGCCGCGCTCGCGGACCGCCTCCTCGCCTCCCCGCGCTACGGCGAGCGCTGGGGGCGGCACTGGCTCGACGTGGTCCGCTTCGGCGAGAGCAACGGCTTCGAGCGCAACTTCCTCATCGAGGACCTCTGGCCGTTCCGCGACTGGGTCATCCGCTCGCTCAACGCGGACAAGCCCTTTGACCGCTTCATCACCGAACACCTCGCGGGCGACGTTCTTGGCCGGAACCAGCCGGAGATCGAAGTCGGCAGCGCGTTTCTGGTCGCCGGGCCCTACGACGACGTGGGCAACCAAGATCCGGCGGCCAAGGCCGCGATCCGGGCCGCGACGCTCGACGACGTCGTGAGCACGACGGCGGGCGCGTTCCTCGGCCTCACGGTCGGGTGCGCGCGTTGCCACCACCACAAGTTCGACCCGATCCCGACGGAGGATTACTACCGCGTCCGGGCGGCGTTCGAGGGCGTGGAGCACGGCCGCCGCGTGATCGCGACCGCGGAGGAGCGGGCGGCGTTCACGGCCGCGACGGGCGAGCTCAACGCGGAGCTGGCGCGCCTGAACCGGGAGATCGACGCGCTCGACCGGGCGATCGACCTGCGCGCCAAGGCGCTGCTGGCGGAGCGCCGCTTCCCGCGCCCGAAGATGGACCCGGTGCGCACCGAGGAGCCGTTTCCCGAGGTGGAGGCGCGCCACGTGCGCTTCGTCATCCGCCAAAACACGGAACAGCCGGGACGGGCCGTGGCGCGGTCACGCAGCCGGCTCACCACGCGCGGGGGCGGCCGCCTGACCGAGTTCGAGGTCTGGAGCGTCGACGGGCGCAACGTGGCGCTCGCGGCCCACGGTGGTCGCGCGGCGGGTGCGCGGGGCGCGGTCGCGGAGGATTTTCCGGAAGCCTATGGGCCGCAGCTCTGCATCGACGGCGCCCACGGCGAACAGTGGTTCATCGGCCAGCCCGCCGAACTGACGCTCACCTTTGCCCGCCCCGAGCGCATCCACCGCATTGTGTTCAGCAACAGCAAGGGCGGCGGACTGCCCGAGGGACCGGCGCAAGGCGCGACGCCCTGTGAGTACGAGATTTTAATCTCCTCCGATGGGCAGGAGTGGCGTCCCGTGGCGTCCTCCGCGGACCGCGCGCCGTGGAGCGAGCGCGTGGGCCTCGAGCGCCTGCGGCCGGAAGTCATCACCGCCGAGGAGGAGACGCGCCTCGCCGAGCTCGAACGCCAGCGCGCGCGCGTGCAGGCGCGGATCAACCAAGTCCCGAAACTCCGGCAAGTCTGGGCGGGCAAGTTCTCGCAGCCCGCCGAGCCGACGCGCGTCCACAAGGGCGGCGATCCCGCCAAGCCCGGCGAACCGGTGGCGCCCGCGAGCATGGAGGTCCTCGCGCGCGCGCTGCCGGGGTACGCGTTGCCGGTCGACGCCCCCGAGGGCGAACGGCGCCTGGCGCTCGCCCGCTGGATCACGGCCGAGGGCAACCCGCTCCCCCCGCGGGTGCTCGCCAACCGCGTGTGGCAGCACCACTTCGGGACGGGCCTCGTCGACACCCCGAGCGACTTCGGCTTCCTCGGCGGCGCGCCGTCGCATCCCGAGCTGCTCGACTTCCTCGCGCGGCGCCTGCTGCACCACGGTTGGCGGCTGAAGCCCCTGCACCGCGAGATCCTGCTCTCGCGCACCTACCGCCAGAGCGCGGCGCACCGGCCGGAGGCGGCCGCCGTCGACCGCGACAGCCGTTTGCTCTGGCGCTTCCCGCCCCGCCGCCTCGGCGCCGAGGAGCTCCGCGACACCCTGCTGGCCGTCTCCGGCGAGTTGCGGCTCGAGCCGATGGGCGGGCCCGGATTCCGCCTCTACCGCCACACGCAGAACAACGTCTCCACTTACTTCCCGCTGGATGCCCCCGGGCCCGAGACCTACCGGCGGGCCGTGTACCACCAGAACGCGCGCGCCAGCGTGGTCGACGTGCTCAGCGACTTCGACCTGCCCGATGTCGCGGCGGCGGCCCCGCGGCGCGCCAGCACGACCACCCCGCTGCAGGCCCTCACGCTCCTCAACCACCGCTTCACGCTCGACCTGGCCGCGGCCTTCGCCGGGCGGCTCACTGGCCCCGACCCGATCGGCCAGGCCTACGGGCTGGCCCTGCAGCGGCCGCCTTCCCCCGCCGAACGCGCCGGCGCGGAACGCCTCGCCGCCGAGCACGGGCTCGCCGCGTTCGGCCGTGCCCTGCTCAACGCGAGCGAGCTCGTGTACCTCGATTGACCCGGCGCGAAAGGGCTGGTCTCGCCGCGCCCGCCGGGCTTCGGTGACCCGATGCGCCGGCGCTCCGTAATCCTCGGCTCTACCCGCTGGCGGCGTCCCGTCCTGCTGGTCGGCGCCGCGCTGCTCGTCGCGCTGCTCGCGGTGAGGCGCGCCCCGCCACCCGCGGCGACGCTGGAATCGCGCTGGTCCGCGGCAGCGCCAATCGCGCCGCGGCTGGAGCGTCCGGATGGCTCAGGGGTGGGGTCGGCGCCGCCCCCGCGATCCGCGCCGGAGGGGCCCTCCGTGCCGGCCGCTTTCCGCTACGAGGAGCCACCCGAGGCCGCCGCGCTCACCGCGGCCCTGCCCGCGCCCGCCCGCGCGGTGCGTTACGCGCGCATCGACGCCGCCTGGCTGGGTGGCAAGCAGTCCCCCTTCTGGCATTCCCCGGGCCCCGGCCACCTGCGCTTCCCGCTGCCGGCCGGCGGGGAACTCGAGGTGGTGCTCAACGCCGCGGAACTGCTCGGCCCCGACCGCTGGATCGCGACGGGACAACTCGCCGGCCGCGCGGGTGGGCGGGCCCGGTTCGCGTGGCACGCGGGTTTCCTCCACGCGGAAATCGACGACCCCGTGCTCGGCCGCTTCGTGCTCCGGCCCGCCACCGCCGCCCTCGCCCAAGTGTACCGCGTCGATCCCGCGCTCGTCCCGCGCTGCGGTGGCCAGCGGAGACCGGAGCTTACCGGATTGGGCGCGTTCCCGGCGGCGCCTGCCCGCGCCGCGACTGCGCCTGAGAACCCGCAGCGTGCCGAGGTCCACGTGCTGATGGTCCACACGGCAGCCGTCCTGCCGACGCTCTCCGGCGCCGCGCGCACGGCCGCCCTCCAGGGCGCGTTCGACCTCGCGGTCAGCCGCGTCAACGCAACCCTCGAGGCGAGCCGCGTCACCGCCCGGGTGCGGCTGGTCGGCGTACACGAGACCGCTTTCGACGAGCAGGCGCCGGCGGCGAACCGGTTGCAGGACACGGCGTTGACCGCCCTTTACCAGCGGACTGACGGCCAGATGGATGATATTCACGCGGCGCGCGACGCGGCAGGCGCGGACGTCGTGTTCTTGGCCCTCGGGCGCAGCGACACCTCGAGTAGCGGTCTGAGTTTCCTGCTCGATGACCCCGAGGATCCGGCGAACGCGGACTTCGCGTTTTCGGTCGTTTGGTATGGGGCTCTCTCCGGCACCACGGTCGTGGCGCACGAACTCGGCCACGTCCTCGGGTGTGCGCACGACCGGGCGAACGCGCTGAGCGGCGCGGGGGCGTTCCCGTATAGTTACGGGCACCGCTTCACCGGGTCCGACGGGCGGCAGTACCGCGACCTGATGTCGTACCCGCCGGGCGTAGAGCTCGATTATTACTCCAACCCAGAGGTGACGGCGCCGGCGCCGGTCTCAGCGCCGCTCGGGGTGGCGGCGGGCCAGCCCGGCGAGGCGGACAACGCGCGCACCATTGAGCAGACCGCCTTCTTCACCTCGTCGTACCGATTGCAGACTGTGGCCCGCCCGGCGGGGCGGCTCATCAACGTGGCGACGCGGGCCTTTGTCGGTACCGGGGACCAGGTCCTGATCGGTGGGTTCGTCGTGGCAGGGCCGCGGCCGCGGACGCTGCTCGTGCGCGCGGCGGGCCCGGCGCTCGGGCGGCTGGGCGTCGAGGGGTCGCTGGCGGATCCGCAGGTGCGGGTGTTCGCCGCGGGGGAGGAGGTGGCGTTCAACGACGACTGGGGCGTGCCGGCGGGGGCCGGGGCGGCGTCAGGCTCGGCGCTGGCGGCGGCGGCGGCGCGCGTGGGCGCGTTTCCGTTTCCGGCGGGCAGCGCGGACGCGGCGTTGCTGGTCACGTTGCCTGCGGGGGCTTACTCCGCGGTGGTCGAGGGCGCGGCGGGGGCGACCGGCACGGGGCTCGTGGAGGCGTATGAGGTGGGCGCGGAGGCGACGCGCCTCGTGAACCTCGCGACGCGCGGTTATGCGGATCGCGCGGAGCGGCAGCTGGTGGCGGGATTCGTGGTGGAGGCGCCGACGGGCGCCACGCGGCGCGTGCTCCTGCGGGTGCTGGGGCCGAGCTTGGCGCGGACGCCGTTCAACCTGGGCGGCGTCCTCGACGACCCGGAGCTAGAATTGCGGGATGCGCGCGGCGCGCTGCTGCTGCGCAACGACGACTGGACCGGAGACGCGGAGGGTGGGGCGAGTCCCGAGAATGATTTTCGGCCGCGGGTGGCGACGCACGGCGAGCGCGCGCTGTTCGCGACGGGGCGGGCGCCGGGCAACCGCCGCGAGCCGGCGGTGCTGGTGGATCTGCCGGCGGGCGCGTACACCGTGATCGTGCGGCCCTTCGAGCTGCGCACGGCGAACCCGCGCCTCGACCAGCCCGCCCTGCCCGGCGTGGGCATCGTGGAGGTCTACGAGATCGACTAAGGGATGTGGGTGGGCGCGGCTTGGTGTAGCCGGGGCATTCTGCCCCGGTCGTGAAGACGAGGATTCATCCAGCGCAACCTGTTGCACCCTTCCGGCCTTGCCGTGCGGCCCGGGGGGCGGACCGCAACCTCCGACCACGCTCGGGCCCGACGTCCGGCTCGGAGGGGGTGTTGGGCCCGTTTTCCCGGGTCCCGGCCGCGTGCGAAGGCCGCGGGCCCGACCCGCGCGCCTGTGTCCACAACGATCGCCCGCGGTTTTTGTTTAGCCGGCCCGCAAAAAAGTCCCGCCGCGCCCTGATCCATCCGATTTCCGCTCGACGGCAACCGGGTCCTGAGCGATGCCACCCGGCGCCAGTCACTTGCCCGCGCAAGTCCCCATGCCGTCCCCCGACCAAGCCGTCTGGTTTGCTGTGAGCGTGCGCCCGCACGAGCCGGCGCTGCGCGCGTTCCTCTCGCGACGGTTCTCCAGCCTGCCCGACCACGATGACCTCGTGCAGGAGACCTATGCCCGACTGTGGCGCGTCTCCGATCCCCAGCGGCTGGACCACGTGCGAGCGTTCCTGTTCACGACCGCGCGCAACGTTGCCATCGACCAAGTACGGCGCGCGCGCCGCTCGCCCGTCGATCCCATCGACGAGGCCACGGAGATTTCCCTGCTGGAGCCGGCGCCGGGGACGGCCGAGGCCCTCGACCTGGTGCAGCGCCACGAGGCGATGCTCGCCGCGCTCGAGACCCTCCCGGAGCGCTGCCGCGAGGTGATGCTGCTCCGCTACGTGGATGGTTTCTCGGCATCGGAGATCGCCGCGCACCTCGGCTTGGCGGCCGCGACCGTCCGGGTTCACCTGATGAAAGGGGTGCTCGACTGCGCCCAGTTTTTCCGCGCGCGTGGCCTGCTCGACGCTACCGCTGGGAAGAAAGGCGCCCGATGAAAATGCCCGCCCCCCGCGAGCCGGGTGATCCTGCGGCCATCGAGGCCGAGGCAATGGCCTGGCTGGCCGAGCGCGAAGAGGGATTGGCGCCCGGGCGTGCCGCCGCCTTCGAGGCGTGGCGCCGTCGCGACACCCGCCACGCCGCCTCCGTCGCCGAATTGGAGCAGGTGCTCGCGCAACTTGAGAGCCTCGCGGACCGGAGGGAGGAGATGAATGCTCATTTCAATCGCGTTTCTCCGGCGTCGCCTGTCGTCCGGGAGGCCGACGCTACGGTCCCTCCCGGGGTCTTCCGCTGGTGGCGGCCCGTGGCGTGGTCCGGGCTGGCCGCGGCGCTCGTTCTGGGAGTTTTCTGGGGGTATCTCGCGCTGCAAGCAACCGCCAGCCCTGCGACGCGCTACGCGACGACAACCGCCGGTTACGAGCGCGCGCGTCTCGACGACGGTTCCACGCTCGAACTCAACACCGCGAGCGCCGCCCGCGTGCACTTCACCTCTGCCGAACGTCGCGTGGAACTCGAGTCCGGTGAAGCGCACTTCGAAGTTGCCCGCGACACCGCGCGGCCGTTTGTCGTGAGCGCGGGCGGCATAGCCGTGCGCGCGGTGGGCACGGCGTTCAACGTCCGCTTTGTTTCCGGCGCCGTCGAGGTCACGGTCACGGAGGGCAAAGTCGCGGTGGGTCCAGCCTCGTCCGCGGCCGGCGGGACGCTCGTCACCGCAAGCCAGCGCCTCGCGATTCCGCTCGCCGCCGCCGCTCCCACTCTCGCCATCGAGTCACTCGCCCCCGCGGACGTGCGCGCCGTGTTGGCGTGGCAGCGCCGGGTCACAGACTTTTCCGACACGCCCCTCGCCGAGGTCACCGCGCGGTTCAACCGCCACAACGCCCTTCAACTGGCCATCGCCGAACCCGCGCTGGGCGCTCGGCGCATCGGCGGGATATTTGCCCTCGATGACGTTGAGGCCTTTGTGCGGTTGCTGGAGCGAGATGGCATCATCCGGGCCGAGCGCCGGGGCGACACCCTGCTGCTACGTGCCCCGTAGCGGTGAGCGCCGCGCTTGCCGCGGCAATCCTCCTGGCCGGCGAGAATTTTCTTCGTGCGACTAAACAGATTCCTTTGCGCGAGCGTTACAGGGTTAGTGGTCCTGATCCGTCTCAACCCGTCGTTTCCCGTCGCCCCCGCGGTGCTTGCCTCGTGCAGCGTGCTGGCGGCGGCTGCGCCCCTCGGCGCCGCGACGGTCGAGGCGAAGCGGAGCTTCGACCTCCCGCGCGGCGA
>JBILWD010000414.1:0-2854 GCA_044370095.1 Opitutaceae bacterium
GAGGCCGCCCGGGTCGCGCCCGGTCAGCCGGTCATCGTCACCACCGAGGCCCTGCCCGGGCGCACCTTCAACGCCAAGGTCAGCCGCCACGCCGGCGCGCTCGACGAGCGTACCCGCTCGCTCGCGATCGAGGCCGATATTCCCAACGCCGAGGGCACGCTGCGGCCCGGAATGTACGTTTCCGTGCGGGTAGGCGTGGAACTGCGCCGCGGGGCCCTCCTCGTCCCGGCTGCCGCCCTGATTCGAGAGAAAGCCGCCGCCTTCCTCTTCACGCTCGTCGACGGGAAGGCCACCCGCATCGCGGTGAAGGCCGGCTTCAACGACGGCACCCACGTCGAGATTCTTGAAGGCCTCGCCGAGAACGCCCGCGTCTTAGTGCCGGGCAAGCTCACCCTCACCCCGGGTCAAGCCGTCACCGCCGTCGAAGCCAAATGAGCCCCGCCTCCCGCCTCCCCGCCCGGTTCGCCGGCGGACTTGCGCTGCTGCTGGCCCACGTCGCGCCAGCCCAGCCGTCCGCCACGTCTGCACCCATCGACCTGCCCACTGCCCTGCGGCTCGCCGGCTCCGCCAACCTTGAGGTGCGCCTCGCGCAGGAAAAGATCGCCGAAGCCCGCGCCGCCAGCGACCTCGTCCGCAATCGCTTCCTCCCTTGGATCACCCCCTCCGTGTCCATCCGCCGGCACGAGGAAAACGTCCAGGCCGTCAACGGTCCGGTCTTCTCCGCCGACAAGCAGTCGCTCGCCGCCGGGCTCGCGGTGCAGGCCCAGCTCGAACTGGGCGAGGTTTATTTCCAGAACCTGATCTCCCGCCAGCAAGTCCGCGCCACCGAGGCCGTGGCTGCCGTTCGTCAGCGGGAAATGACCCTCCGCGCCGCCACGGGATATTTCGAACTGCTCCGCGCCCGGGCCGCCGTCGCCGCGGCTGAAGAGTCCGCCGCGATCCTCGATCGCCACGCCCGCCAGGCCGCGGTTCTGGGCGAGACGGGACTCGGCTTCCGCGGAGACGTCGCCCGCCTCGCCGGCGCCCGCGACCGCGCCTCCCTCACGGTCGCGCGCCTCCAAGGGGACCAGCGGATCGCCGCCGCCCGCCTCGCCGAGACGCTGCGCCTCGATCCCGCCGTCGACCTCACCCCCGCGGACGCCACCCTTGAGCCGCTGCGCCTCCTCGACCCCGGTGATTCCCCGGCGCCGTTCATCGCCACCGCTCTCGCCCGTCGGCCCGAGCTCGACGAGGCTACCGCCCGCCGCGAGGCGGCCCGCCTCGCCCGCCGCGGCGCGGAGGTCGCTCCCCTCGTGCCCGCCATTGGCGCGCAGGCGGCCCTCGGGGGCCTCGGCGGAGGCCCCGCCGGCTCCCGCCTCACCCGCGATTGGGGTTTCAGCGGCGACTTCGCGCTGGGGCTCTCCTGGCGCGTCGGCCCCGGCGGTCTCCTCGACCCGCACCGCGAACGCGAAGCCTCCGCCCGCGAACGTCAGGCCGGGCTCGCCCAAGAACTTCTCCAGGATGCCGTCCGCCGCCAAGTGGTGGAGCAACACGTCCGCGTCCGGTCTCTCGCGCGCCAACTCGACCTCGCCCGCGCCGCTCTTGCCTCCGCCGACACCACCGCCCGGCTCTCCCGCCAACGGCGCGAATCCGGCGTCAGCGCCGCCCTGGAGGACCTGCAAGCCGAAGAGGAACTGGTCCGCGCCCGGCGAGACTACGTCGGGGTGATCGCCGAGTATAACCAGGCTCAGTACACCCTCCGCTTCGCCGCCGGCGAGTGAGCGGCCCGCGGGCCACCTGGCCCCGCCGCCGTTTCCGGCCCGCGCCGCAGTTTGAGGCCGCGCTTCCGCATTGCGCGTGAGCACGCCGGCAGTAACCCTGCCTCACCCCTCTCCCCGATGAAGCTCTCCCGCCGTCGTTTCCTGCGCCAGTCGGCCGTCGCCTTTGGCGCGCCGCTGTTCATCCCCGGTTCCGTCCTCGGCCTCAACGGGGCCGTCGCCCCCAGCAACCGCATCACGGTCGGCGGCATCGGCCTCGGGCCCCGCGGTCGTGAGGTGCTCAAATCTTTCCTCAGCCAGCGCGACGTCCAGTTCGTGATGATCGCCGATGTGCAGGAGACCCGCCGCGAGGTCGTCCGCGTGATGGTCAATCGCGCCTACGAGAACCAGGACTGCGCGAAGACGGGCGAGATGTTCGATGTGCTCGGCCGGAAGGACATCGACGCGGTCGTGATCGCGACCGGGGACCGCTGGCACGCGGTCGCCTCGATCCTCGCCGCGCGCGCCGGCAAGGATGTCTATTGCGAGAAGCCCTGCAGTATGACGGTCCGCGAAAGCCAGGAACTGGCGGATGCGATGAACCGCTACGGACGCGTGTTCCAGGCCGGTACCCAGCGCCGCAACGTCGACAACTTCAAGTGGGCCGCGAACCTCGCCCGCACCGGCCGCCTCGGCCGCATCCACACGGTCCACGCCGGCATCCTCGCACTCGAGGAAAGCCACCAGTGGCTCCCCGCGGAGACCCAGCCCGCGCGCGAGTCGGTCGACTGGGATCGCTGGCTCGGGCCGGCGCCGTGGCGTCCCTTCCACAAGGACTATATCAACGGCCGTTGGCGCGGCTACTTCGACTTTCACGGCGGCGCCGCGCTGCCTGAATGGGGCGCCCACACGGTCGACCTCTGCCAGTGGGGCGCCAGCGCAGACGCCACGGTGCCCGTGTCCTATGAGTCCGAGGGCCAGACAATCCACGCGCGCTATGCCAACGGGGTGAAGCTCGTGATGCGGCGCGCCGGCTTCAAGGGCGAGGGCGACTGGAAGGCCCCCGGCACCTGCCCCGTCCGCTTCGAAGGCGACGAAGGCTGGGTCGAAGCCGCAGA
>JBILWD010000008.1:0-25682 GCA_044370095.1 Opitutaceae bacterium
CGTGCGCTCGAGCTGCCCGGACGCCCGCAGCAGCTCCATCAGGCGACCCACGCCCTGGTCCAACCGCGAGACGGCCTGATAGTACTCCGCCAGCTCGGCGCGGCATTCCGGGGTGTCCGGCAGAAACGGCGGCACGATCACGGCCGCCGGATCATACCGCACCGCGGTGACGCCGGGGTAGCCCCCGGGGCGGTTGCCGAAGGGGTTCGGCGCCGGGTAGGTGTCGAAGGAGGGCCGCCCGTCCGGCAGCACCACGTTGCCGCGGTGCGGATCGTCGACCGCGAAATAAAGGAAGAACGGCCGCGGATCCTTCCCCGCGAGGAACGGGGCCGCCTGGTCGGCCATTTCCACGGGGCTGCGGCCGAGGCTCGCGGGATCATTCGCCGCCCCGCCCGACAGCACGGCCTCGAACGGATAAACGGACTCCGGGGCGACGTGAAACTTGCCGATCCGCGCCGTGCGGTAACCCGCCGCCGCGAGGCGACCCGGGAGGCTGCGCCCGCCGGCGAACGACTGGAAGCCGTGCGGGGGGTGCTGCAGGCCGTACATGCCGTTGCGGTGATTGTGCTGGCCGGTGAGGAGCACCGAGCGCGAGGGGCTGCAGCTCGCCGTGGTGCCGAAGGCGTGCGTGTACCGGGTGCCCGCCGCGGCGAGGGCATCCAGCTGCGGGGTGCGGATTACGGGATTGCCGTAGCAGCCCAGCGCGTCGGTGCCGTGGTCGTCGGCCACGATCAGAACGATGTTCGGCCGTGGGGCGGGCGCCGCGGCGGCGAGCGCCGGAACCCAAAGCACCGCCACGGCCACTCGCCGCCAACGCTTGGTCATCATCCCCGCATCCCGCCGCGGTTGACCCCGCGGGGTCAAGCTCGCGGACCGGGGGTGATGAGGCTCCGCCTGAGCGAAGGTCCTTGCGGCCGCGAACTTCAGCGCCGCAGGAACGGGTTGGTCACGCGCACGCCCCCGTAGTTTTGTCCGTCCGACAAATCCTCGGACAGGACTTCGCGGCAACCGCTGGCCCGGGCGGCTTCGATGATCGCCGCATCCCAATACGAGATGCCCCAGCGCTCCTTGGCCTCCAGCGCCGCGGTCACGACCTCGAGCGTGGTTTCCTGGATCCGGAAGCGGCGCCACGTTTCGATGAACGCCACGGCCGCGGCATGGGGCAGCGGATGGGGACGTCCAGAGCGCGTGGCTTGGACATAGAACTCCTGCAGGACTTGGACCGAGAGAACCAGATCCTTGTCCTGCAACCACGCGCGGGCGATCCCGGCCTTTTCCTGCTCCTCCGGCGCGCTGCTGACGCTGTAGAGCAGGAGGTTGGTGTCAGCGAACCGCATGCCGTTCGTGCAAGGTATCGCGCGACAGGCGCGCGGCCGCCGAGAAAACCAAGCCGTCCCGGTGCAGTCGGCGGCGCAACTCGTCTTCCTCACGTTTCAAGCGGTCGAACTCCGTCTCCTCGCTGACCACCTGGGCCAAAAACTGTTTCACCAGCCCAGACACGGTCGATTTCCGCTCCGCGGCGCAAATGCGTGCCTTGTGGTACAGCTCGTCATCCACAGAAACTGTGATGTTCTTCATTTCCTCACAGTGCCAAACCCCGCGCCGCGGTCAAGACGCCGGGGATCAGACGGAGCGTGGTCTTTTCCTTTATGGGTGGTTTTGGGCTTAAGCACCAAACCACCAACCATGATCCGTCTTTTTGCTGAACTCTCCGGACACTACCTGCTGGCGAAAGTCGTTGACTGGAAATTGGAGGCGCGGGCCGGAATTGAACCGGCGCATAGAGGTTTTGCAGACCTCGGCCTTACCACTTGGCTACCGCGCCCTTTTGGGGATGCGGAAAGTCGCGCGGCAGTCGCGGCACCGCAAGCCGAAACACGACCCACCGCCGCGCTTCAGAACCGCAGTGCCGGGTTCGGATGCCCGCAGCGCGGACACCGCGTGCTCCCCCCGGCCCGGGGCGCCCCGTAAACCGCATCGCACCGCACGCAGTGGTGCGCCGCGGGCCGGAGCGCGGACCCTCCTCGCCGCTCCCGGCGCTCGTAAAACACCCACAGCATCCCAAGGACGCCGAGGCTCAGACCCGCGAGCACGGCCATTCCGGTGGAGAGGGGAAACATCTGCCAGCGCTACCGCTGCCCTCGCCCCCGCGCGAACCAAAAAAAGGCGCCGGACCACACGGTCCGGCGCCCGGGAAACAAACGTGAGCTCGACTCAGGCCTTCGTCTCGCCGGCGGCCGGAGCCGGGGCCTCCGCGGCGGGGGCGGCGGTCTCGGCCGGCGCGCTCGCTTTGGCCTTGCCCTTGCCCTTCGCGGCGCGGCGGCCGGAGGACTTCTTGTAGCCCGGATCGTCCGCTTTCACGAACTCGATCAGGGCCATCTCCGCGGCATCGCTGATGCGGCGCTGGCCGAGCTTGTAAATGCGGGTGTAGCCGCCCGCCCGCTGCGCGAACTGCTGGTGCAGCTCGTTGAAGAGCTTGGTCACCGCGGTCTCGTTGCGGATGTCCGCAAGGGCGAGACGGCGCAGATGGATCGCATCCTTCTTCTCGGCCTTGGCCGCGGCGCGCTTGGCCTTGGTCACGGCCTTCTCAATGAAGGGACGCAGGGCCTTGGCCTTGGTCAGCGTGGTCTCGATCCGCCCGTGCTCGATGAGCGAGGCGGCGAGGTTGGAGAGCATCGCCCGGCGATGCTCGCGGGTGACGCCCAGGGAGGCGTGGTGCTTATTATGACGCATGGTGGGTTGGGTTTAACCCGCCTCCGATCGGCAATCCGGCCGCAGCGTGGGGCGGCGACGGACGGCGCGCAGGCGGGGAAAGGGGGTGCTCTCCGGCCGGACCGACGAGGTTCGGCCGGAGAGCGGGAGGGATTAGGCTTCCTTCTTCGCCTCGAGGAGGCGCTCGTCGAACTTCATCCCGAGCGAGAGCCCGAGCGCCTCGAGCTTCTCCTTGATCTCGTTGAGCGACTTCTTGCCGAAGTTACGGTACTTGAGCATCTCCTGCTCCGTCTTCATCGCGAGCTCGCCGACCGTGGTGATATTCGCGTTGTTCAGGCAGTTGGCGGCGCGGACCGACAGCTCGATCTCGTTCACCGACATATTGAGCAGCTTGCGGAGCTTATTCTGCTCTTCGCTGACCTCGGAGTGCTGGTTCTCGAACTCGTACTGCTCCTCGCTCACCCGGTCGAAGACGTCCAAGTGATGCTTCAGGATCGAGGCCGACTGCTTGAGGGCGTCGTCCGGCGTGATGCGACCGTCCGTCCAGACCTCCAGGATCAGCTTGTCGTAATCGGTGATCTGACCGACGCGGGTGGCCTCGACGGCATACTTAACCAAGCGCACCGGGGAGAACAGCGAGTCGATCGGGATGACACCGATCGCCTGGTCCTCCTTCTTGTTGGCTTCGCCGGGGAAATAACCGCGGCCGGTCTTGATCTCGATCTCGGCCTCGAAGGTCCGCTTGTGGTCGAGCGTGCAGATCACCTGCTCCGGGTTCATCACCTTGATGTTGGCGTCGGACTGAATGTCCGCCGCGGTGACCGCCCCGGCCTTGGTGGCGCGGATGAGCAGGGAGATCGGCTCGCGCTTCTGCGAGACGATGAGGATCTTCTTCAGGTTAAGGACGATGTCGGTGACGTCCTCGACGACCCCGTCGATGGACTGGAACTCGTGGTTCACGCCGTCGATCTTGATGGAGGAGATGGCGGCGCCCTCAATGGAGCTGAGCAGCACCCGCCGAAGGGAGTTCCCGATGGTGTGGCCGTAGCCGGCCTCAAAGGGCTCCGCGATGAACTTCGCATAGGTGGGCGTAGCGCCCTCCTCGACCTTGGTGAGCTTGCTGGGGAGTTCGAACTTTCCGAGGCGTTTTGGCATGGCGGGGGAGTTCTGCAGGTGAAGAAACGTGGGTGGGACCGGAGGCCGCGCTTAGAACCGCGAGTAGAACTCGACGATCAGCTGCTCGTTGACTTCCTGCGTCATCTCCTCGCGGGTGGGGAGGCGGACGACGGTGGCCTTGAAGGCCTCGGGATTCATCGTGAGCCAGCCCGGAACATTCCGGATGCGGCTCTCTTCGAGGCAGCGGGTGGCCAGCTGGCGGGAGGCCGGGGTGTTCTTCACCTCGATCTCATCGCCGGCCTGAACATTGTAGCTCGCGATGTCGACCTTGTGGCCGTTCACGCGGATGTGGCCGTGGTTGACGAACTGGCGGGCGGCCGCGCGGCTCTTGGCGAGACCGAGCAGGTAGACCGTGCTGTCAAGGCGGGTCTCGAGGAGCTGCAGGAAGCGCTCGCCGGTGACGCCGCGCTCGCGCTTCGCGATCTCGAAGACGCGGCGGAACTGGCGCTCCAGCAGGCCGTAGATGTAACGGAGCTTCTGCTTCTCATTGAGGCCGACGGCGTATTCGGAGACTTTCCGGCGCAGCTTCGGGCCGTGCTGGCCGGGCGGATAGCCGCGGCGCTCGAGCGCCTTGCCGGAGCCGAGCAGGTGCTGGCCAAAGCGGCGGCTGATGCGGGTGGTGGGGCCGGTGTAACGAGCCATGGTAAATCCTGGTGCGAAGGGTTGTGGAGGGGGCGCGCGGGCTTAGACGCGGCGGCGCTTGCGGGGACGGCACCCGTTGTGCGGGATGGGCGTCACGTCGACGATGGAGGTGATCTCCAAGCCGATGGCCTGGAGCGCGCGGATGGCCGAATCGCGGCCGAGGCCGGGACCGGACACGCGGATCACGACATCCTTGAGACCGTGGGACATCGCGTTGCGCGCGGCGTCTTGGGCCACCACCTGGGCGGCGTACGCGGTCGACTTGCGGGAGCCGCGGAAGTTGCACTTGCCGGCGGAGGACCACGCGATCACGGCGCCCTTCTGGTCGGTGATCGAAACGATCGTGTTGTTGAAGGAGGCGAGGACGTTCGCGACGCCGGAAATGACGTTCTTCGAACCCTTGGCCTTGCGGACCTTAATGGCCCCCAGCTCCTCCTTGAGGAGTTCCTCGGCGGTCGGCTGGCGGGCCACGCCGTGGATCATCTCCACGGCCTTGGCGGGCGCGGCGGCCTCGGCGGGCGCACCGGCCTCGGCCGGGGCGGCGCCCTCGGTACCAGGCTTCGCCGCCTTATCAGCGGCGGCCTTCGGGGCCTTCGCCTTCTTCTCGGCGGGGGCGGTAGCCGGCGCGCCTTCGGCGGCGGGCTTGGCGGGCTTCTCTTTCTTGGGAGCGGACTTTTCTTCGGCCATGACGATAAGGGATTAAGCTTCCTTGGCTTTCGTGACGCCAACGGTCTTGCGCGGGCCCTTGCGGGTACGAGCGTTGGTGCTGGTACGCTGACCGCGCACCGGGAGGCTGCGCCGGTGGCGGATGCCCCGGTAGCAATTGATCGCCTGCAGGCGCTTCAGGTTCGCCGCGATCTCGCGGCGAAGGTCGCCCTCCAGCACCCACTTGTGGTCGGTGATGAGGTGCAGGATCTTGTTCAGCTGCTCCTCGGTCAGATCCTGCGCCCGCATATCGGGGTTCAGGCCTGCTTCCTTGACGAGCTGATCGGCCCGCGTGGGCCCGATCCCGTTGATGTAACGCAGGGAGTACGCGACTTTCTTCTTCGCGGGAATTTCAACGCCGAGGAGACGAGGCATGATGAGGAACGGATGGGTTAGGTGGAAACAGGGGAAGGAAAAGGGAGGTGAATCTTGAAGGCGGTCTAGACGCCGGGAAGCCGAGGGACGGTAAGAATCTCGGGGCCCGCATCGGTCGTCAGCACGGTATGCTCAAAGTGAGCGGAAGCAGAACCATCGGAGGTCACGACCGTCCAGCCGTCGTCGAGGGTTTTGGTGCGGTACCCGCCGGCGTTGACCATCGGCTCGATCGCCAAAGTCATCCCAGGACGGATCCGGTCGCCGGTGCCCCGGCGGCCGAAGTTCGGGATCTCCGGAGGCTCGTGCATCCGCACGCCCACCCCGTGACCGACCATTTCCCGCACCACGTTGAAGCCCGCGGCCTCTACGTGCTGTTGGATCGCCGCCGAAATGTCGCCGATGCGCTGGCCCACCCGCGCCTGCTGGATGCCGCGGTCAAGGGCTTCGCGGCTGACCTGCAGCAACCGGGCGCGCTCCGGGGAGATCAGCCCCACCGGTACGGTGCAGGCGTTGTCCCCGACGTAACCCTCGTGCCAGACTACAATATCCAGCGAAACGATATCCCCGTCGCGCAACACCCGCCGCAAGGACGGGATCCCGTGCACCACCTCCTCGTTGACCGAGATGCAGGTGTGCGCCGGATAACGCTTGGATCCGTGCTGGTAGCCATAACAGGCGCTGCGGGCGCCCAAACGGGCGATCGCCGCCCGGCCTGCCTCTTCCAAGTCTTGGGTCGCGACGCCCGGCCGGACCAGCGGCTTGAGTTCCTCAAGCACGGTGGCGGCGATGGCGCACGCGGCACGCATCCGGGCGATCCCCTCGGCGTTTTTGAGCGGGATCGTCACGAGTGCGCGGGGACGGCTGGCTCTTGGAGGAGACCGAGCGTCCCATAGTGTTCGACCAGCGCCACAGGGGCGCCGGGGCCGGCAAGAACGGCGCTCAGCGCCTCCCCGCGGGTTTCCAACCATTCGTCGAACACCTTGGCTTGGAGCAGCGTAGCCGGGAAGTCCGTGAGGACAAAGCCCGCATCAGGTTTGCGCGCGAAGAACCACCGGCGCATCAGCGCCAGCAAGGCCACTTCATCCTTCCAGCCCGGAGAGGCCGAAAGGGGCGAAATCCCCCGCCCCTTCAGGAGAGCGGGAGAGACGTGCTCAAGATTCAAAGAACAAAAAAAGGAAGGCGACCGGTCCTCCCCGGACGAACCGAGGAGAACGACCTTGGCCTGAGCGGTAGGGCTGAAACCCACCGAGTGGTTGGGAATGCCAGCCTCGGCCAAGGAAGTAAAGGTATTATTTCAAAAAGGCCTTGTAGGCCCAGATCGCGGTGCCGAGAACGAGCAGGCCGAGCATCGGCAGGGCCAGCTTCATCACCGCCTCCTGGCTGAGAGCCTCGCCGGCCGAAGCTTGCTGCGGGCTCGCGCTGCGCGCCCGGATCCGACCCTTCTTCAGGAAGCCGTCGTAGTGACGCTGCAGGAGGAAGGTTTCGATCTGGCGCATCGTATCGAGGATCACGCCGACCGTGATCAGCATCCCCGTGCCGCCGAAGAAGTACGCGATGCGCGTCGGCACGTTCAGCTCGAAGAGCAGCACGTCCGGCATAATCGCGATCACCGTCAGGAAGATCGCGCCAGCCAAAGTCAGGCGCGTCATAATGAAATCCAAAAACTGCGCCGTCGGCTCACCCGGGCGCACGCCAGGGACGTAGCCACCGTACTTCTTCAGGTCGTCCGCAATCTGGATCGGCTTGAACATCACCGACACCCAGAAATAGCTGAAGAACAGGATCAGGGTCGTGTAGAGCGCGTAGTAAGTCCAGTGGCCGCGCAGCAGGTTCTGCGAGAACTCCGTCAGGAACTTCAGGTTATAGGTCGCGCCAATCCACGAGAAGATCTGCTGGGGGAAGAGCAAAATGGCGCTGGCGAAGATGACGGGCATCACGCCCGAGTAGTTGACCTTGAGGGGCAGAAACGAGCTCTGCCCGCCCATCACCTTGTTGCCGACCACCCGCTTGGCATACTGCACCGGAATCTTCCGCTGGGCCTGCACCACCGCGATGATCCCCATCGTGACCACGATGAACAGGGTCAGCATCACCACGGCCTGCGGCACGCCGAGGCTCGTGCCGGTGCCCACCGGCTTAAAGAAGAGACTGTAGGTCTGCTGGGCGGCGCCCGGAATGTCCGCCAAAATGCCCACCGTGATCAGCAGGGAAACGCCGTTGCCGATGCCCCGCTGAGTGATCTGCTCGCCCAGCCACATCAAAAGCATCGTGCCCGCGGTCATAAAAATGACCGACGTGAGGATGAAGCTCCACTTGCTGATAATGACGATCGGGCCGTAGGTGGAGACGTCGTAGCCCGGGAACAACTGCCCGGGGTTATTGAGCGCGAGGATCAGCAGCGTCCCCTGGATCAGACAGATCAACACCGTCGCGTAGCGGGTGTACTGGGTCAGCTTCTGCCGACCGACATCACCCTCCTGCTGCAGGCGGCTGAGCGCCGGGACAACGGCGGTCATCAGCTGGAAGATGATGGAAGCGCTGATGTACGGCATAATGCCCAGCGCGGCGATCGCCCCCTTGGTCAGGGCGCCACCGGTGAACATATTGTACAACCCGATGAGGTTGCCCGCGCCCGTGGCGGCCTGCTCGGAGAAGAACTTCTGCAGGGGCGCCGGATCGATGCCCGGCAGCGGGATGATCGAAGCGACCCGCGAGACGAAGAGCAGCGAAAGGGTGTAGAAGATGCGCGAGCGCAGCTCCGGGATCTTCAGGGAATTCGTGAAGGCGGAAAACACAGCGGGGAGGATTGCGAGGGAGGGCGCCGGGAGCCGCCCCACCCCGCCGCGACCTTGGGGGCCGGGACGGAGGGAACGGGAAGAAGTACGGTACGGTGAATCAGGCCACGATGGCCTGGCCACCGGCCTTTTCAATCTTGGCCTTGGCCGAGCCGGAGAACCGGGTCGCCGTGACCTTCAGAGCGCGGCTCAGCTCGCCGTCGCCCAGAACCTTGACGGACGTCTCGCCCGCCCGGATCAGGCCGTGAGTCGCGAGCACCCCGGCGTCGACCTCGGTCACCGCCGCATCGAGGCCCGCGAGGGCGCCGATGTTCACCACGGCGATCTCCACCCGGTGGTTATAGTTGTTGAAACCGCGGTGCGGAAGTTTGCGGTAAAGGGGCATCTGACCGCCCTCAAAGCCAGGGCGGATACTGCCGCCGGAACGGGCGGTCTGACCCTTGCCACCCTTGGTGCTAGTCTTGCCGTGACCGCCGCCTTCGCCGCAGCCAACGCGCTTCTTGCGGTGCACCGCACCGGGGACGTTCTTCAGTTCGTGGAGCTTCATAGGATTTCCTCAGGGCGCCGCCCCGACCTTACTGGGCCGGGGCGACTCGGATAACAAAGGTACAGGGAGGGAGCGAGAACGCCTCAGGCGGTCTGACGGACCTGGGCGACGTCCGCGGCGAGGCGTAGCTTGCGCAGGCCATCGAGGGTCGCGTGGACCACCGCGATATGGTTGGAGGAGCCCATCGACTTGGTGAGGATGTTCTTCACCCCCGCCGCCTCAAGGACGGCGCGGACACCGCCGCCGGCGATCAGGCCGGTGCCGGGGGAGGCCGGGCGCAGGAGCACCTTGCCGCCGTCGTACTGGCCAAACACATCGTGCGGGATCGTGTCGCCCTTGAGCTTCACGTTCACGAGGTGCTTGTGGGCGTTGGCGGTACCCTTCTTGATGGCGTCCGGAACCTCGTTGGCCTTGCCGTAGCCGATGCCGACGCGGCCCTTGCCATCGCCGACTACGGCGAGCGCCGCGAAGGAGAAGCGGCGACCGCCCTTGACGACCTTGGCGCAGCGGTTGATGAAGACGACCTTCTCGATCATCGAGGGACCGTCGCCCTCTTGGGGCTTGTCCCGCGAGTCGCGGCGGCCGCCATCGCGGCGGGGACCGCGCCCGCCACCGGGGCCACGGAAGCCACCGCCAAACCCACGACCCTCGCGCGCCGGGCGCTCGGGCGCAGGCGCGGGCGCGGGCGCCGGAGCGGCCGCCGCCGGGGTCACAACAGTCTCGGAAGAATTTTCGGTGCTCATGCGGTGCTTAGAATTGGAGCCCACCCTCGCGGGCGGCCTCGGCGAACGTCTTGACCTTGCCGTGATAGGGGGCGCCGCTGCGGTCGAAGACCACCGCGGTGATCCCCGCCGCCTTGGCCTTGGCGGCGAAGGCCTGGCCCAGCGCCTTCGCGCCCGCCAGATTGGCCTTCAGCTTCTGCTCGCGCAGCGCGGAATCGAGGCTCGACAGGAAGACCAGCGTGGCGCCGGCTTCGTCGTTGATCGCCTGGGCGTACACGTGCTTGGAAGTGAAACGAACCGCGAGACGCGGACGGACTGCCGTCCCATTCACCTTCTTGCGGATGCGCCAGCGACGGTTCTGTAGCAGGCGGGCTTTGTTGATAGTTTTCATTCTGGATTCTCCCGGCCTTAGGCCACGGTCTTGCCTTCCTTACGACGCACCCGCTCGCCGACGATGCGGACACCCTTACCCTTGTAGGGCTCCGGCGGGTAGTAGCTGCGGATCTCCGCCGTCACCGCCCCCACCAGTTGCTTGTCCGCGCCCTCGACCTTCAGCTTCGTCTGGTCGGTCACGGTCACCTTGATCCCCTCCGGGATCGTCATCAGGATCGGGTGCGAGTAGCCCAGCGCGAGGTCCAGCTGGTTCCCCTTGAGGTTGGCCTTGAAGCCGACCCCCTGAATCTCGAGTTCCTTTACGTACCCTTCGGTCACGCCCTTGACCATACCGGCCACCACGGAACGCGCGGTGCCGTACATGGCCCGGGCGAAGCGGGTCCCGTCAGTCGGGGCGAAGGTGACGGTCTTGTCGGCCACCGTCACCTGGACGGCGGGGGCGAAGGCTTTCTGCACCTTGCCCTTGGGGCCCTCGACGAGCACGGTGCCGCTTTTAACGGAGACCTTGACCTTGTCGGGGATGGAAACGGGTTGTTTGCCGATGCGGCTCATAGATGGGATTGGGTCAGCAGCGGCTTACCAGACGTTGCAGAGGAGCTCTCCGCCGGCCTTCTGGCGACGGCAGTCAGCGTCCTTCAACACGCCCTTGGAGGTGGACACGATCGCGATCCCAAGGCCGTTCAAGACCCGGGGAACCTCGGTGTAGGCGTAATAGAGACGGCGACCCGGCGTGGACACCCGGGTCAGGCCGGTGATCGCGGGGGCGCCAGCCACGTACTTCATCTTCGCCACCAGCGTCGGGTGACCTTGGGCGTCGGTGGCCTTGCTGAAGTCGGCCACATAGCCCTCGGCCTTGAGGATGCCCAGGATGTTCTCCTTGAGCTTGGAATGCGGGATCACGCAGTTCTCCAGACGCGCCTTGGAGGCGTTCCGGAGCCGGGTGAGGAAGTCGCTGATCGGATCGGTCATGATGGATGGAGGTCGGGAGGCGGTCGGCGGGTCATATCCGGGGGACCCGAAGGTCCACACCCCCGCCGGCCAAAAAGGAAATCACCAGGAGGACTTGGTCACACCGGGAATCTTACCGGCGAGGGCGAGTTCACGGAATTGGATACGGGATACGCCGAACTTACGGATGTAGGCGCGGGGGCGGCCGCTGAGGGAGCAGCGGTTGCGGACCCGCACGGGGGACGAGTTGCGGGGCAGCTTCTGCAGCTTCTTCTGCGCCGCGAAGAACTCCTCGTCGGTCGTGGCGGGGTTGATCAGGGCAGCCTTCAGTTCGGCACGCTTCGCGGCGAACTTGGCGACGAGGCGGATGCGCTTCTGGTTGCGCTGGAGGGAGGAGGTCTTCGGCATAACGGAAAGGGTCGGATTAGGCGGCCTTGGCGGCGGATTCCACGCGGCGGAACGGCATCCCGAGCAGACGCAGGAGTTCGCGACCCTCGTCGTCGGACTGGGCCGTGGTCACCAGGGTGAGGTCCAGCCCGATGTGCTTCTTGACGTTCTCCACCGTGATCTCCGGGAAGATGGAGTGGTCCGTGATGCCAAGGTTGTAATTGCCCTGGCCGTCGAACTTGCTGGGCACGCCGCGGAAGTCGCGGATCGTCGGCAGCGCCACCACCAGTAGGCGGCAGAGGAATTCCCACATCGCGTCGCCGCGCAGCGTCACGTGGCAGCCCACGACTTGGCCCTGCTTCAGCTTGAAATTGGCGATCGCCTTGCGCGAGCGGGCGAGCACGGGCTTCTGGCCGGCGATCTGGGCGATGTCGCGCTGGATGTCCGCGATCTGGTTCTTGTCGGCATCGGCATCAATACCGGTGTTGATCGCGATCTTCACCAGACGCGGCACTTGGTGCCGGTTTTTGTAGCCCCGGGTGCGGGAGAGCTCGGGGATCACCTGCTCGACGTAAAGCTTCTTCAGACTGGGAACGTAGCTCATGGTAAGTGTCCGGGATTACCGACCCCGGACGAAAGGATTGCGAAGGGAGGAGGGAAAAGGGCGGAGAATCGCGAGGAAGAACCGGGGATGGCAAGCGCCGTCTCGGCGATCAGGCGGTCGCGGCGGCCGGCTTACGGCGGCCGCTGGCGTCGAAGTCCTTCTGCAGCATCAGGTTGCTGATGTGGATCGAGCCCTCGCGTTCCGTGATGGAACCCTGCGGATGCTCCTGCGACTTCTTGAGGTGGCGCTTGATCATCGCCAGGCCCTCGACCCGCGCCCGCTCCTTGGCGGCGAGGATCTCGAGCACCTTGCCGGTCTTGCCCTTCTGGGAGCCAGCGATGACGACCACCTGGTCGCCGCGTTTGACGTGGAACTTCTGCATGTTAGAGGACCTCCGGGGCGAGCGAGATGATCTTCATAAAGTTCCGCGCGCGCAGCTCGCGGGCGACGGGGCCGAAGATGCGGGTGCCCTTGGGGTTGTTGGTCGCGTCGATGATGACGATCGCGTTGCTGTCGAACCGCAGGTAGCTCCCGTCCGCCCGGCGGATCGGGGCCTTGGTGCGGACGACGACCGCCTTCGCGACCTCACCCTTCTTCACCGTGGCGTCGGTCGTGCTCTCCTTAATGTGCACGGTGACGACGTCCCCGACGTGGGCATAGGGGGTGTTTTGCCCCATCCGTTGGATGAGGGCGGCCTTGCGGGCGCCGGTATTGTCGGCGACCTCGAGAATGGAACGCAGTTGGATCATAGCTCTTCCTTCGGGACGGGGCGGGTTCAGCCCTTCGTCGAGGCGGCGGGGGCGGCCTCGGCGGGCTTAGTGGTCTTGGTGGGCACGGCGGCGGCAACATCCGCCTCACTGATCGCGGCACCCTCGGCCGTGACGACCTTCTGGATCACCGCGACGACGCGCCAGCGCTTCAGCCGGCTGAGGGGACGGGTCTCCATCACCTCCACCTTGTCGCCCACGCGGGTCTCGTTCGCCTCGTCGTGGACGTGGAGGACGGTCTGGCGGTTGACGACCTTATGGTAGAGGGGATGGGGGGTCTTGTAGGCGACGGTGACCTTGATGGACTTGTCGCCCGAGCGGCTCGAAACGAAGCCGACCTGGGTCTTGCGCGTGCTACGCGCGGCGGGAGCGGGAGAGGACATGGCGGGGGGGCGGATGGGCGTCTCAGGCAGCCTTCGGTGCCTGGGCCTTCTTCTGGTTGAGGATGGTCTCGAGGCGGGCGATGTCCTTGCGGAGGGCGCGCAGCTCGTGGGTCTTCTCGACTTGGCCGGTCTGCTTGCGCAGGCGGAGCTGGAGCAGCTGGCCGCGGATGTCGCGGAGCTTGGTCGAGATCTCGGCGGGCGCGAGTTCGCGGATTTCCTTGGAAGTCATAACGGCGGAACGGGTTGGGGGCTTAGGCCTGAGTGGCCTCGCGCGAGATGAAACGGCAGTGGAAGGGCAGCTTGGCGTCCGCCAGACGGAACGCCTCACGGGCGACCGTCAGAGGCACACCAGCGAGCTCGAAGAGCACCGCGCCGGGCTTGATGACCGCGACGTAGTACTCGACCGGGCCCTTGCCTTGGCCCATGCGGACCTCGGCGGGCTTCTTGGTCACCGGCTTGTGCGGGAAGACGCGGATCCAGAGCTTACCCTTGCGCTTCAGGTGGCGCGAGATCGTGACGCGAGCGGCTTCGATCTGCTGCCCAGTCATCGGGCCGCGGGTGAGGGATTGGAGACCGAACTCACCGAAGGCGAGGGTATTGCCGCGCTTGGCATTGCCGGCGCGGGATCCCTTCTGCGACTTGCGGTACTTGGTGCGGGCGGGGGCGAGAGCCATAGGAGAATTCTCCGGTTAAGTGGTTGGGCGGACGGCTCAGGAGTTGTCGGACTCCTGCTTGCAGATCCAGCACTTGACGCCGATCTTGCCATAGACGGTGAGGGCCTCGGCGAACCCGTAATCGATATTCTCGCGGAGGGTGTGCAGCGGCACGCGGCCCTTGCGCTGCCACTCGCGGCGGGCGATGTCGGCGCCGCCGAGGCGGCCCGAGCACTGAATGCGGATGCCCTCGGCGCCCAAGGCCATCGCCATCTCGACGGCCTTCTTCATCGCGCGGCGGAAGGCGATGCGGCGCTCCAGCTGGAGGGCCACATTCTCGGCCACCAGCGCGGCCTCGATCTCGGGCTTCTTGACCTCCTGGATGTCCAGCAGGATCTCCTTGCCCGTCAGCTTGGCCAGCTCCTCCTTGATCTTCTCGATCTCCTGACCCTTGCGGCCGATGACGATGCCGGGGCGGGCGGTATAGATCTTGACCCGCACCCGGTTCGAGGCGCGTTCAATGAAGATGCGCGGCACGGAGGCCTGCTTCAGCTTCTCCATCAGCTTGGTGCGGATCAGCTGGTCCTCGGCGAGCAACCGGCCGAAATCCTTCTTGCCCGCATACCAGCGGGACTGCCAGTTGCGGCGGACGGCGAGGCGAAAACCAACGGGATTTGTCTTTTGGCCCATGGAAAAAGGGGATTAAGCGTTGTCGGTGCCGTCCGAGAGGATGATGCGGATGTGGGACATCTTCTTGCGCCGGGGCATCGCGGTGCCGCGCGCCCCCGCCTTGAAGCGCTTCAGCACGGGACCGTTCTCGATCACGGCGCTGCGCACGGTCAGACTGTCGGCGGAAAGATTCCGGTTGTTCTCGGCGTTCGCGATCGCGCTCTTCAGCGTCTTCGCGATCAGGCGCGCGGACTTGCGCGGCACGAGGCTCAGGAACTCGACCGCCTCCGTGGCCGGACGGCCTTGGATGGTGCGGGCGACCTCGCGCATCTTTTTGGGCGACATGCGCGCGTAGCGAGTAAGGGCTTGGACTTCCATGGTGGCTTAAGGATTCCGGCGAGGCCGCCGGCGATAACGGCGCGAGGCGCCTTACCCTTTGGTTGGTCGGATCTAGGTTAGGATTTGAGGAGCTTCAGGAGGGCGACGTCCCCGGGGCGGACCGCTTGGTCCCCCGCCAGACGGGTAATGAGGGCGGCGCTGACCGCGGGGCGAAGCGCGACGAGGATCACCTCGCCGATCTCGCGCCCATCGCGGACCAGGCGGCAGAGCATTCCCTGCCGCAGGCCACCCTCGAACCCGGCATCGAGGACCACGAGGTCCGCGACGCTCCCCGCCTCCACCGCCAGCACGGTGCCAGCACGGGGTGCCGCCGCGGACGCGTGAGCCGCGACCGGGAGCAGACCCGCCAGGAAGAGGGGAAGCAGACGACGCATCGAGGGATTAGATTTCCTTGCGGGTCATCCCGCCGTGCGACTTGAACACGCGAGTCGGGGCGAACTCCCCGAGCTTGTGCCCGACCATATTCTCGGTGACGTACACCGCGACGAACGCCTTGCCGTTGTGCACGCTGAACGTGTGACCGACGAAGTCGGGGGTGATGGTCGACCGGCGGGACCAGGTCTGGATCGGCTTCTTATTGCCGGCCTTGACCGCCTTCTCGATCTTCTCGAGCAGGTGGTAGTCGACAAAGAAGCCCTTCTTGATGGAACGTGCCATGGTGCGAGGGGGGCTGGATTACTTCTGACCGCGCGGCTTGCGGCCGTTGTGGTGGACGATGATCTGGGCGTTCGACGGCTTGGAGCGGCGCCGGGTCGGGAAACCCTTCGCCAGCTGGCCCCACGGGGAAACCAGCTGCTGGCGGCCGCCACCGCCCTTGGACTTGCCTTGGCCACCACCGTTGGGGTGATCGACCGGGTTCATCGCCATACCGCGGACCGTCGGGCGGATGCCGAGCCAGCGGGAGCGGCCGGCCTTGCCGAGGGATTGCTGGTTATGGTCGCCGTTGCCCACCTCGCCGATCGTGGCGCGGCACTTAGCGTTAACGTAGCGTAGCTCGCCCGAGGGCATCTTGAGCGTCGCCTGCCCGTCCTCGATCGCCACCAGCTCCAAGCTGGCGCCCGCGCTGCGGGCGATCTGCGCGCCGCGACCCGGCACGAGCTCGACGCAATGCAGGCGCGTCGACGGCGGGATGATCGCGAGGGGGAAATTGTTGCCGACCGTGTAGTCGTTGGTCGTGGCCTTGTTGGAGGTGACGATCGTGTCCCCGACCTTGAGCCCCTTCGGAGCCAAAATGTAGGCCTTCACGCCATCGTTATAGACGATCAAGGCGAGGTTGGCCGAGCGGTTCGGATCGTACTCGAGGGCCTGGACGCGGGCCGGCTGGTCGAGCCGGGAACGCTTGAAGTCGACGATCCGGTACAGCTGCTTGTGACCGCCGCCGCGATGGCGGGAGGTCACGCGGCCGTAGACGTTGCGGCCGCCGGTCTTGTGCTTCGACTGGGTGAGGCCGCGCTCGGGGCGCTTGCGGGAGAGCTGGCCCGAGGTCTTGTTCAGGGCCGTGAAGCGGCCGGCGGGCGTCAGCGGACGAAAGGAATGGATAGGCATGGGGGGATCTCCAGAGGAGGGCGCGGGCTCAGACCAATTCGATCTTGTCGCCGGCCTTGAGGGTCACGATCGCCTTCTTGTAGTCGGAACCGACGCTGGGCCGGCCCTGGCGGCTGCGCTTGTTCTTGCCGCGGTAGTTCTGGGTGTTCACCCGGCGCACGGTGACCTTAAAGGTCTCCTCCACCGCGACCGCGATCTGGTCCTTGGTGGCGTGACCGTACACCTCGAACGTATACTGTCCCAGCTTCGAGGAGAGCTGGTTCGACTTCTCCGTGAGGCGGACGAGTTTGAGGATCTTGTCGGCTTGCATTAGTTCTTCCCTCCATTGGCGCGGGCCAGGATCGCCTCGAGCGCCTTCGTGCTGACGATGATCTTCGCGTACTGGGCGAGATCCAGGGTGTTGAGCTGGGCCGCGTCCTGGAGCGACACGCGCTCCAGATTGCGCGAAGCGCGGGAGGTCACCGCGTCGAAACCGGCGTCCACGAGCAGCACCCGGCCCTTGGGGGCGATGCGGGTGACGACCTCGTTCATCGCCTTGGTCTTGGCGACGCCGGCCTGGAAGGCCTCGATGACCGCGAGTTCGCCCGCGGTGCAGCGGTCGAAGAGCGCGCGGCTGAAGGCGAGTCGGCGGACGCGTGCGTTCACCTTCTTGGAATAGTCGCGGGGCTTGGGGCCGAACACGACGCCACCGCCGACCCACAGCGGGGAGCGGATGGAGCCGGCGCGGGCGCGGCCGGTGCCCTTCTGGCGCCACGGCTTCTTACCGCCACCGCGGACCTCGCCCCGGGTCTTGGTCGAGTGCGTGCCCTGGCGGTTGTTCGCGTTGATCGCGACGATCACCTCCTTGACCGCCTGGAGGCCCTTATCGCCCTCGAAGGTCGGCACGTTCGCGAAATCGCGCTCGCTGCTGGTCTTGCCGTCGGAACTAAAGACTACGAGTTTCATCTCAGGGTTCTCCTTTACTTCTTGGCTGCAGCCTTGGCTTCCTTGGCCGGCTTCGCGTCCTTCGCGGGAGCCGGGGCGGCCGCCGGAGCGACCACCGCGCGCTGGCCCTTGATGGCCGAACGCACCAACACGTCGTCGCCATTGGCGCCTGGAATGGCGCCCTTCACGAGGATCAGGTTACGCTCGGCGATGACCCGCACCACGCGCAGGTTCTGCACCGTGCGGCGCTCCGAGCCCATATGACCGGGCATCGCCTGGTTCTTCCAGGAACGGCCGGGCGTCTGGCGCATACCAATCGAGCCAATGCGGCGGTGGAACATCGAACCGTGGGTGGCCGGACCACCGGCTACCCGCCAGCGCTTGACCACGCCTTGAAAGCCCTTGCCCTTGGTCACGCCGATCACGTCGACCAGTTGGCCCTCCGTGAAGGCCGCGGCGGTGACGACGTCGCCCACCTTCAGCTTGGCTTCCTCGTCGAGGCGGACTTCCGCCAGCACGCGGGGGGCGGCATCCAGCCCGCCCTTCTTCGCGTGGCCGAGCTCGCCGGCGGAGCTGTTCTTTTCCTTCTGGCGGGCGAACCCGAGCTGCACGGCGTGGTAGCCATCGCGGGCGGCGGTCTTGACTTGGACCACGGCGCAGGGGCCGGCCTCGACCACGGTGACCGGCACGAGCACATTCTGTGCGTCGTAAACCTGGGTCATCCCGAGTTTCTTACCTAGAATTTCGGAGATCATTGGGCTAAGCGGTAGGTGGATTAGGTTCCGTTGGACGGACCTACTTTAGCGGGGCCGGGAGGTTCCCCGGGGGGAACATCGGCGTCTGCTAACTGTAGAGAGACGAATCCGGGCGGAGGGAAAAAGCAGGGTGGAGGGTGAAGGCCGGGCGGCTCAGACGTTGATGGTGATGTCCACGCCCGACGGAAGATTGAGCTTCTTGAGCTCGTCCACCGTCTGCGCGGTCGGCTCGATGATGTCGATGAGCCGCTTGTGCGTGCGAGTCTCGAACTGCTCCATCGACTTCTTGTCGACGTGCGGGGAGCGGTTGACCGAGAGCTTCTCGATGCGCGTGGGCAGCGGGATCGGGCCGGAAACCCGGGCGCCCGACCGCTTGGCCGTCTCGACGATGTCCTGGGCCGACTGGTCGATGACGCGATAGTCGAAACCCTGGAGTTTGATGCGGATGCGCTGGCCTTTCATGGCGGAAGAGGGACTGGGGGTTACGTACGGGCGGGAGCCCGGACGGACGACTCGACGATCTTGGTGAGGAGGGAACCGGGCACCTGCTCGAAGTGCGACGGCGTGATGGAAGCCGAGGCACGACCCTTGGAGAGCGAGCGGATGTCGGTGACGTAGCCGAAGAGCGTTTCCAAGGGAACGTGCGCGTTGATGATGCAGGCGCCCGCCTTGTTCTCCATCCCTTGGATCTGACCGCGGCGGCGATTGATGTCACCCATCAGGTCGCCTTGGTACTCCTCGGGGGTGGTCACCTCGACGCCCATAATCGGCTCCAGCAGAATCGGGTTCGCCTTCTTCATCGCGTCCTTGAGGGCGAAGATGCCCGCCATCTTGAACGCGAGTTCGGAGGAATCGACCTCGTGGAAGGTGCCGTCGGTGATGCGGACGATGATGTCGACCACGGGATAACCCGCGACCACGCCATTGTTGGCACCCTCGAGGATGCCGTCCGTCGCCGGCTTGATGAACTCCTTGGGAATCGTGCCGCCGACAACCTCGTTGACGACCTCAACGCCCTTGCCCTTTTGATTGGGCTCCAGCTTGACGATCACGTGGCCGTACTGGCCCTTGCCACCCGACTGGCGGATGAACTTGCCCTCGCCGTCCGCGGCGCGGACCACGGTCTCGCGGTACGCGATCTGCGGCTTCCCGGCGGTCGCCTCGACCTTGAACTCACGCTTCATCCGGTCACGGATGATGTCGAGGTGCAGCTCGCCCATCCCCGCCAGAATGATCTGGCCGGTGTCCGGATCCGTCTTCACGCGCAGCGTCGGGTCCTCGGCCACCAAGCGCTGGAGGGCCGTACCCATCTTCTCTTGGTCGCCCTTCGAGTTCGGCTCGATGGACATCGAGATCACGGGCTCGGGGAAGGACGGCGGCTCCAGGCGAATGTCGAGGTCCTCGTCCGCGAAGGTATCCCCCGTGATGACATCCTTCACGCCCACCACCGCGCAGATGTCGCCGGCGTAGGCTACGTCGATTTCTTCGCGTTCGATCGCCCGCATCAGCACGAGGCGAGACACGCGCTCGGACCGGCGGGTGCGGGGATTGTACACGGTCATCCCCTTGCGGAGCTGGCCGGTGTAGACGCGGAAAAATACGAGCTTGCCGACGAACGGATCGGTCCAGAGCTTGAACGCTAGGCCAGCCATCTTGCCCTTGTCGTCCACCACGGCCTCGACCTCGCCGCCATCCGAGTTCACGCCCTTCATCGGGGGAACATCGATCGGGCTGGGGAGATAATTGACGACGCAGTCGAGCAGGCGCTGCACGCCCTTCTTCTTGAAGGCAGAACCGGGGACCACGCCGGTGAACTGGAGGGAAATGGTGGCTTTGCGGATGCCCAGCATCAGCTCATCCACCGTCACTTCTTCCCCGCTCAGGTACTTTTCGGCGATCACATCGTCGAAATCAGAGACGGCCTCGATCAACTTGTCGCGGTACTCCTTCGCCTGGGCGCGGTAGGCCTCCGGCACCTCCGAAGTGATCGGGTTCATCCCGAGCGGATCGGTGGTGTCGTCGAAGACGTAGGCGATATTCTGGACGAGATCGACGAGGCCGGAGAAGTTCTCCTCCTTGCCGATGGGAATGAACAGCGGGTGGGCGTTGGCCTTCAGCTTCTCGCGCATCTCGCTGATCGCGCGGAAGAAGTCAGCGCCAGTGCGATCCATCTTATTGATGAACGCGATCCGGGGAACCTTGTACTTGTTGGCCTGCCGCCAGACCGTCTCGGACTGGGGCTGGACGCCAGCGACCGCACAGAAGACGGCGACGGCGCCATCGAGCACGCGCAGGGAGCGCTCCACCTCGGCGGTGAAGTCCACGTGTCCCGGGGTGTCGATAATGTTGATCCGCTGCTTGATCCCCTTCCACGGGCCGCAGGAGGCATTCCAAGCGCAGGAAATGGCGGCGGCGGTGATCGTGATCCCGCGCTCGCGCTCCTGCTCCATCCAATCGGTCACGGTCGAGCCCTCGTGGACCTCACCCATCTTGTGGACGGCGCCCGAGTAAAACAGGATGCGCTCGGTGGTCGTCGTCTTCCCGGCGTCGATATGAGCCGCGATGCCGATGTTACGGGTCCACTCCAGCGGGAACGGGCGGTCCTTGGCGTTGACCGGGGAGATCTTCGCCTTGTCGGTGACGATGGTGATGGCGGGGGAGGCGGAAGCCATGATCGGGTACGGCGAGGGGTTACCAGCGCAGGTGGGCGAAGGCGCGGTTCGCCTGGGCCATCTTGTGCGTGTCTTCCTTCTTCTTCACCACGGAGCCCGTGTTGTTGTAGGCGTCGACGATCTCGGCCGCGAGGGCATCGCGCATCGGGATGCCCTTGCGGGCGCCAGCGGCGGCGACGATCCAGCGGAGGGCGAGCGACTCCTGGCGCTCAAAGGAAATCTCGATCGGCACCTGATAGGTGGCGCCACCGACGCGGCGGCTCTTCACCTCAAGGCGGGGACGGGCGTTCTCAAGCGCGCCCAGCAGGAGGTCGACCGGGTCGCCCTTCTGCAGCTTCTCGGAGACCTTCTCGAAGGCTCCATAAACGATGCGCTGGGCAATGTTCTTCTTGCCCCCCTTCATAATCACATTGACGAGGTGCGCGACCAGGGGGCTCTGGTAGCGGAGATCGGGCTGAACCTGACGCTTCTCTGCGCGGTGGCGGCGGGACATGGCGGGAGTGGCGGGGGACGAAAGGGATTACTTGGCGGCCTTCGGGCGCTTGACGCCGTACTTGGAGCGGGAACGGCGGCGCTTCTCGACTCCGGTGGCGTCGAGGGTGCCGCGGACAATGTGGTAACGGACGCCGGGGAGATCCTTCACGCGGCCGCCGCGGACGAGCACGATCGAGTGCTCCTGCAGGTTATGGCCCTCGTCCGGGATGTAGGAGATCACTTCGTTGCCGTTCGTGAGGCGGACCTTGGCGACCTTACGGATGGCCGAATTCGGCTTCTTCGGGGTGCGGGTCATCACCTGGACGCAAACGCCGCGGCGGAAGGGGTTGCCCGCCAGGGCCGGGGACTTCGACTTGGCGGTCACCTGGCGGCGGCCTTTGCGCACGAGTTGGTTAATGGTCGGCATACGCGGAGGGAATTCTTACGAGGGAAAAGGGACGAAAAGAGGAAAACGCTACCGGCGGCGAAACCGCCGGCAAGCACAATCTGGATCAAACTGCGGGAAATGGCGTCCGTGGTCGGACGACGGAACGGATAAGCGCATCGACCCGCGTCCCGCCGGACAAGCGTAAAATCGCGCTCGCTTCCCGGAAGAAGCCGGTTTCGCTCCGCCCGAATGCGCGCCGGCTGGATGAAACTCCGCTCCGACCTTCCGGGTTCCCTCGGGCTCGCCCTGCTGCTCGCCGGTGGCTTTATGCTCTTCACCGCCTGGGACCAGTCTCACTGGTGGCGCGTGAAGCAGGACTACTCCTTCGGCTGGCTCGTCCCGCTCTTTGTCGCTTTTGTGGTGCACGACCGCTGGCCCCGAATCCGCGCCGCCGCGGCCGCCTGCGCCGCGCCGGACAGCCCCCGCGCCGCCGGTTGGCAGGGATGGCTCCTCGCCACCGTCATCGGCGCCGCCCTGCTGCTGGGCGCGGCGTTTTTCCTGCTCGGCTCCTTCTATCGGGCCGGCGCCGGCACCTCCCAACCCGGCACGCTCGCCATCACCCTCGGGATGGCCGGGATCACCGCCGCCCTGCTGGTGCTCAACGCCCCGCCCAGCCCCGCCCCCACCCGCGCCGGCCTCACCACGGACGCCCGCCTGCGCCTCGCCAGCCTCTTCCTCTTCCCCGTGCTGATCTGGCTCGTTTCCGCTCCGATGGTCTCGGCCGTAGAATCCCAGCTTAACCTGCTCCTGCTCCGGCGCGTGGTCGCCGTGGTGGCGTTCGTCTTCGACGCGCTCGGCCTGCCCATTGAGCAGCGCGGCAACGTGCTCGCCCTGCCCCCGGTCAACGGCCAGCCCAACCTGGTCGGCGTCGAGGATGCCTGCTCCGGCATCCGCTCCCTCACCGCCTGCCTCTTCGCGGGTTCGTTCCTCTCCGCGGTCTTCGTCCAGCAGGCGTGGAAGAAGGTCGCGCTCGTCGTGGCCGCCCTGCTGCTAGCCTTCGTGACCAACCTCGGCCGCAGCCTCTTCCTCACCGCTTGGGCCTACCGCCACGGCCACGCTGCGATCGAGGGCACGGTGCACGACGTCGCCGGCTACGCGGTCCTCGGCGGCACCGTCCTCGGCCTGCTCGGGCTCCTCCCGCTGCTCAACCTCCGGCTGCTGCCCGCGGGGCGCCCGCCCCCGGCCGCCCCGCGCCCGTGACGTCCCCGCTGCTCTGGCTCTACCGGGCTCTGTTCACGCCGGCGCTGGTCGCCCTCGCCCCCCGGTACGGCCTCCGGATGATCCGCCGCGGCGGCTACGGCCCCGGATTCTCCCAGCGCCTCGGCTGGCTCGCCCCCCTCCCCCCGCCCACGCCCGGCCGCACCCGCGTCTGGGTCCAAGCGGTCAGCGTCGGCGAACTGCTCGCCCTCGGACCGGTGCTCCGGGGCCTCCACGCGGCCGGAGCCGAGATCGTGCTCACGACCACCACCAGCACCGGCCGGCGCCTTGCCGCGGAACGCTACGGCACGCTCGCCTCCACCCTCGCCTATTTCCCCCTCGACGCCTGGCCCTGCTCGGCCGCCGCGTGGCGCGCGCTGCGCCCCCAGCTGGTGGTGCTCGCCGAGGGCGAACGGTGGCCCGAACACGTCCACCAGGCCGAACGCCGCGGCGTGCCCGTCGTCTGCGTCAACGCGCGCCTCAGCGACCGCTCCTTCCGCCGGCTCAGCCGCGTGCCCGGGCTGGCGCCGCTGGTGCTCGGACGCCACACCCGGTTCCTCGCCGCTTCGGCCCTCGACGCCACGCGCCTCGTGCGCCTCGGCGTCGGGGAGGACCGGGTCAGCCTCACCGGCAACCTCAAGCTAGACGTCACGCCCCGCCCCTGCCCACCCGCGGAACAGGCGCGGTTGCGCCGGGAACTGGGCCTGGACGCGGGACCATTACTGCTCGGCGCCTCGACCTGGCCCGGAGAGGAGGCGGCACTCCTCGCGGCCTGGCGCCACGCCCGCGCCCAAGGTCTGGAGGCCCAATTGCTCCTGGTGCCCCGCCACGCCGAGCGCCGGGCGGAGGTGCAACAGACCCTCGCGGCCGCCGGGGTGCGCAGCCACTTCCGCACCCACGGGCCCGCCCCGGCCCCGGTCGAAGTGGCGGTCGCCGACACCACGGGCGAACTGGCCCTCCTGACGCACCTCGCGGACGTCGTCTTTGTGGGTAAAAGCCTCCCGCCGCACACGGAGGGCCAGAGCCCGGTGGAGGCCGCGGCCCTCGGCAAAACCCTCCTCCTCGGTCCCGGGATGAGCAACTTCCGCACGGTCGCCGGGGAACTGCTCGCGGCCGGCGCCGCTGAGACGGTCGCCACGCCAGCCGCGCTCGCCGCCGCCGCGACCCGGCTGCTGGCCGATCCCGCCGCCCGCGCCACCCGCGGCCAGGCCGCCGAGGCGTGGCACGCCCGCAACCGCGGCGCCACCGAACGCACCCTCGCCGCGCTCCAGCCGTTCCTCACCACCCCTGCCGCGCCGGAGCGGTCGGGTGGCTGACGCGCACCAACTTCAGGATTGCACCCGGCACGCCCCCTCCCTCACGGTCACCGTTTCGATCGATGCAGTCGCACGGTCCCAAGCGCGTCTATACCCCGGGGTCCCTGGAGTTCTGGTTCGGCAAGCTCGAGGGGGATTGGGCACCGGCATTCACCAGCGATCAGCTGGAGCGTGGGCGGCAGATCTACGTCGAGGGCCAGGTCCGCGAACTGGAGCTGACTGACCACGACGCCATCGTCCACCGGAGGGTGGAGAAGCGCGACGAGTACGCCGTGATCGAATGGAACGAGCAGGGTATCAGCGTGCGCTCTTCCTCTACGGACCCGGAGGTCGCCCAAGCGCTCGCCGTCGCCGGGTTGCACGAGATCGAGGAACTCGTGGCGGACGAGATTTCCCCGCTGCCGGTCGATTCGCGGCCCCCGTTCCGCGCGGGTCCGCGGCCCGCCCCGGTGCCGGGTTCCACCGGCCCGGTGGCGCGGCCCGCCGCACCCGTCGCGCCCGCCCCCGCCGCCCCCGCCGCCCCCGCGGCGAGCCCGGCGGCGGGCCCCCCGAGCCGCACGCTGGTGCTGGTCTTCAAGACCAAGACCGCCGGGCTCACCTTCCAGGCCGTCTGGAACGAGGGGCACGGCGGCAAACGCCTCCCCGCGCTCGGGCCCGAGGCGCAGGCCCCCGGCCACCCCCACCCTTCCTCCGCCGAACGCGCCAAGCTCATCGGCCTCGCCGCTTACGCCCGAAAGGCCCACTTCCACTACCAGCAGGACTCCGGCCTCTACCTCCTGGAGTCCCTGATCGAGATCCCCAACTTCCTCCGCACCGTCCTCCCGGCCTGGAAACGGCTCTTCACGGTCGAGCTCGACGACAAGGCCGGCCACCTCCTCAAGGGCACCCGTTCGATCGAGATCGAGGCCGTGGCGGAGGCAGTACCCCGCGCGGGCGGCGCGAACGGCGATGGCGTGGGCCTCAACCTGCGGTGGATCTTCCGCGCCGGCGAGCGGATGCTGACCGACTCCGAGGTCGCGGCGCTCCTCCGCAAGGAAGGGCAGCCCGTCATTCTGCCCAGCCTCGGGATCGTCGCCGTCCCGGCCGAGAAGTGGGCCACCTTCGCCACCTGGCAACGCAGCCTGGGCGAGGCCTCCGGCGACGACGACCACGCCCCGCTCTCGCCGTACCTGATCTTCTCGCTGTTCAACGACGACCGCCTGAAGCTCTCCCTCTCCCCGGAGATCGCCGCCTGGCGGGAACGGGTCCTCGGCCCGCCCGCCACGCCCCCGGACCTGGCGCCCCTCCTCCGGCCCTACCAGCGCCGCGGCGTCGAATGGATGCTCCACCTCGGCCACGTGGGGTGCCACGGCCTCCTCGCCGACGAAATGGGCCTCGGCAAGACCCTCCAGATCCTCGCCCTGCTCTCCGCCCGGCCCGTGCCCGGCAAGCCCGGCCTCATCGTCTGCCCGGCCAGCGTCGTCCCCGTCTGGCG
>JBILWD010000415.1:0-2847 GCA_044370095.1 Opitutaceae bacterium
CGCTCATATTCGGGAGGTTCCCGTAGGCGTCGAGGGCCGCGACGTTCTTGAGGTTGTCGGCGTTGCGCTGGGCGGTGAGGGCCAGCGCGTTGCCCTCGCGCTCGCCGGTGACCCGGAACTCGCCGAGTCGGTAGACGGGGGCGGAAAGGTCGAAGTCCTCGGCGCGGCGTCCGGTCGCGGCGACAGTCACGACCCGCCGCTGGTCATCGAGCCCAAGGTAGGAGACCACCAGTTCGACGGATCCGGCCGGAAGGCCGTCGAGCACGTAACGGCCCGTGGCATCGGTGAGGGTGGAGCGGCCGGCCGCAGGGGCGGCAACGCGGGCGCCCTCCAGGAGGTTGCGGGTGGCGGCGTTACTGACCGCGCCCGTGATGGTGCCGGCGACGGCCGGAATCAGGGTAAGGGCGAGGGCGGCTAGGACGCGGAACAGGCGGAGACGTGACATCATCGGGGTGGAGGGTTTCCCAGGGGCAACGTTGGGGACCGGCGAACTTCTGCCGGGCCCTCCCGGCGCAGGCCAGCGGAAAACCGCCGCGCGCGGGGCTTCGGTGCAAACGGCGCGCAAGCCTTGGCAAGGGGCGCGCGGCGGGGGCGCCCGGGAGGAGTAGAATGGCTGGATGAAGACCATCCTCGCCCCGGTCGATTTCTCCGCCGCTTCGGAGGCGGTCCTCACTCAAGCCATCGACTTGGCCCGCGCCCTCGGCGGCCGCGTGGTGCTGCTCACGGTGATCCAGCCGCCGGTGATCACCAGCGAGTACGCCGGGATGATGGAGAACCTCCCGGAGGTGATGGCCGCCGGGGAGCGCAACGCCGCCCGCCGCCTCGCGGAGCTGGAGACGCGGGTGCGCGCCGCGCAGGTCCCGGTCGAGTCGGTGCAGCTCAACGGGCCCCCCGTGCGCACGATCCTGGACCAGGCGGCGCGCGTCTCGGCGGATTACGTGGTGATGGGTTCCCACGGCCACACCGCGCTCTACGATCTCTTAGTCGGGAGCACGACCCACGGGGTGCTCCTGCGCGCGCCCTGCCCCGTGGTGATCACGCCCGGACCCAAGGCGGCCAAGGCGGCGCGCGTCCCCTGATCCGGCCCGCGCGGCCTCACCGCGCGCGGAAGGCGGCGCGCATCCCGAGCGAGACGATCCCGAGGGTGGCCAGGGAATTCACCGGCATCAGGATCGCCGCCAGCAGCGGGTTCATCCGGCCCGCGACCGCGAGGCCGACGGCCAGCAGGTTGTAGGCGACGGAGAAGACCAAAATCACGCGGTGCGTGCGCCGGCGGAGCTGATCCGTCTCGAACAGAGCGCGGATCCCCCCGATCCCGCGGCCGAGATAATAAAAGTCCGCCTTGCCCTCGAGCACGCCCCGGTGGATCGCGGGGGTGCCCCGGCAACCTGCCGCGGCGAAGGCGAGGCTATCATTCGCACCGTCCCCCAACATCAGCGTGCGGTCCGGTTCATCGGCCACCACGCGCGCCGCCTTCTCGCCGGGCGTAAGCCCGCCGGCGGCCTCCGCAAGGTCCAGCCCCAGCTCCCGCGCCAGTGCAGTGACCTTCTCCGGCCGATCGCCGCTGAGGATGCCGACCGCAAAGCCCGCCCGCCGCAGCGCCCCCAGCTCCTGCCGCGCGTCGGGCCGCGCCGCGTCCGCGAACCGGAAGCGCGCCACGGCCCTTCCCCTCCAGGCCAGCTCCGCATCGTGCCCCGCGACCCCCGTCCCGGACGCCGCTAGTGGCGTCCGCCAGCCCGGCCGACCGAGAGACCAGCCGTCCTGCTCGACCCCCTGGCCGATCACCTCCGTGACCGGACCGCACGCTTTGGGGCCTACGGGCGCGGGCCCGGCCGAGAGCAGGTGCTCGAGGAGGGTCTGACTGACGGGATGCGGGTGGTCGCGCACCAGACCGTGCAGCGCCCCGCGGGCATCCGGCGCTAGGGCGGCGAGCGCCTCCGGGTTGAGCAGGACGGGAGTCTCTAGCGTGAGCGTGCCCGTCTTGTCGAAGAGGATGCGCCGCACCCGCGCGAGCCGAGGCCAGAGCCCACCCTCGCGCACGAAGACCCCGCGACGCCGCAGCGCAACGGCCGCCATCTCGTCCGCCAGCGGGAAGGCCAGCGCGATCGCGCAGGGGCAGGAAACCACCAGCACGGCCGTGACGACGCTCCAGGCCTTGGCCGCGTCGCCCCCGACGAGGAACCACGCCGTCCCGGCGCCGGCGGCCGCCAGCAGAATTCCGGCGACGTAGCCGCGCACAATCCACTCGAGCAGCGGATGGCGCGCGCCGGGCCGGACTTCCGTGGCGAGCAGTCGCGCGAGGAGCGAATCCTCCCAGTCTTGCAACGCGGTGAGCGCGAGCGGCTCGCGGCCGACGTGCACCGCACCGGCGGGCACCCGCTGGCCGCCGTGGAAAGCGCGGGGCTCGGCCTCGCCGTTGATCGAGGCGAGGGAGAAGGCCGCCGCGGGGGATTCGAGGCGGGCGTCGACGGGTAGCTGCGCCCCGTGGGCGAGCCGCAGTTCTTGGCCCGCGGTCACCGCTTCGGGCGCGACCTCGCGGCCGTCGTGCAACCGGACCGGCGCGGGCCGCGGCTGCCGCGCGAGGAGTCGCCGGCGGTTACGTTCGACCGCGGCCACCTGCGCCCAGCGGCCGACGAGCATCAGGACGATGAACGCGGAGACGAAATCGAAGTAGACGAACCGCTCGTCGCCCGCCAACCAGCCGTAGAGCGAGCCGAGATAGGCGCCCGCGATGCCGATCGCGATCGGCAGATCAAGGTGCAGCGTGCGCGCCCGCAACGCCCGCACCGCGCGGACGAGGAAGTAGGACCCGCCAGCGAGCACGCTGAGCGTCGCGAAGCCGGCGCT
>JBILWD010000416.1:0-2838 GCA_044370095.1 Opitutaceae bacterium
GATATCCCGGGTTTGCCAAACATAGCGCACCAGGTTCCCGAGCTTGAACGCGGCCTGGTGCAACTCGAGGTTGCGGCGGGTAAAATCAAATAGCGGCTCCAGCAGCCGGCGCGCCTCCGCCGCGTAACCCCACGAGAGCAATGCCAGCGCCGCGTCGCTGCCTTCGGCGGAATAAATCTGATCGTACTGGTTCCCCGTGCTGTAGCGCAGTTGCCCGTGATTGATTAGTTGGAAGTTCTGCACGATCGCGTTGCGCCAAGCGTGGTTGATCCTGGCCTCCGGGACTTCGACCTGCGCCGCCCGGCCAACTAGGCCGCGCCAAGTCTCGACACACGCCGCGCGCCGAGCGGCGTACTCGCTGGGGTCCACCCGCAGGCGCGTTCCCGCCGGTAGTGGCGTGGTCGGGACCGCCAGGGTAACCGCCCCACCCTCGCGCACACGGGCGACCATACGTCCCCGCTCCCGCTTCCAGCCCGGGTCAAACGCGGCTACTACCCGGCCCGCCTCGTCCAGCAGGTTCCCCGCCTCGAATCGCAACCCGGGCGCGTCCACCTCCACCGCCACGAAGCCGTTCGTGCCTTGCGTCAGATCAAAGCGGACGAACACCACGCAATGCTCCGCCAAACCCGCCTCCGTGGCCGCGAACGCCTCCAGCCGGTAGATCTCCGCCGGCGGGCGTTCGCCGGTCCGCCGCAGGGGCACCATTCCCTCGGCCTGCACCGGCGTCCGGTGGGCGTACCGGATCTCGGGAATGGGCAGCCAACCCTCCGCGAGCACCGGCTCGGTGACCCGATCCCGCAGGCTGCCGAAGGCGAACTCATCCGGCCCGACGCGGAACCGCACGGGAATGCCAACGTCGTTCCAGCTGCGACTGCCGCCGCGCAGGTTCAGCCCGCTGCCGTCCGAGATCAGCCGCGCCTTCGGCCGAGCCCCCGGGTCCCCGCCGCGACGGAACTCGACCGGGCCGGACGGGATCTCCCCCGGCGGACACAGGATGATCGGATAGTGCCGGAAGTCGGCGTTCACGTAGCGCGGCGGCGGCAGCAGGGGCGCCAAAAACTCGTAGCTGGGACCGTTGGGCTGGGCCATCGCCGCCTCGCCCCAAACATCGCGCACCGCGGAGATCGCTTCCTCCAAGGGGGGCAACGCGGCGGCACGGATTTCCGGGACCGCCATGGCCGCGAGAACGGCGAGGCGGAGGCAAAGCGGGTTAGTCATCAGAAATTCCCCCGCAGGCCGAAGATCCACAGCGCCCCGTAGCGGTCGCTTTGGCGGAAGCGGGCCCGCTCCGGCGTCAGCGGTCCCCGGCGTTCAAAGTCCTCCGGCTCATCGCCCCAGTTGCGGATGTTACCAAACACGCTGATCCGGCGCGTGAGGTTGAACTCGGCGTTCACGTCCACCAGCCGCCGCGGGGTCGCGTAGGTGAAGGTACCCGGGCCGACGCTCAGGCCCCCGATGGGCGCCAGCTTACGCTCGCTCTGGTAGGTCCAGTTCGCCCGGACGTTGAAGCGCGGCCGCGTCAGCACTAGGCCCACGCTAGCCGTGCGCGGGATCATCCCGTTGAAATTATCAGCTTCCACGCCCGCGATTCGCTGGCTCGCCCCGCTGGCGATGACCTGCACCCCCCGCGCCCACGCAGGCAGGAAGGTCAGCGCCTGCCGGTATTGGAAGTCCAGCCCCTCGATATGCACGACGGCCGGGAGGTTGTACTGGGTGGCGACATCGAAGCGCCCGTATTCCGCGGCGGACAGACCGTGGACCGCGAGGAACTCAGGGGTGGACGGGAACACCGTGCTCCCGAAGAAATTCTCAAACTGGCGCCGGAAGGCGCCGACGGAGACCAGCCCCACCCCCTCAAAGTAATGCTCGAGGGCCAGCTTGCCGGTGCGCGCGCTCCAGACCTTGATGGCGGTGTTGCTGACCACGATCCGGTTCGCGGGCGACGGCGCCGCCTCCAGATCCGGGAGCGTGATGCCCCCGGCGTACTGATTATAGTTCGGCCGGCCCACGCTGTGGTAATAAGCCGCCCGCAGGAGGGTGTTGGCCCGCAGGTTCCACGCCGCATTCAGGCTTGGGAACCAACGCAAGTACTCCTTCTCCGTCCGCGAACCCCGCTCGAGGTAAGTGCGGCGTGAAATCTCCAACGCAGTCCCCGGTTGCTGCAGCGGCTGGCCGTTGGCTCCGCGGAGCACGCGGCCGGCGGCATCCCGCTGATAGTTGCGCGACAGGTCCTCCAGCGGCCCCTCCGCTTCGATATTCGTCTGCTCCGCCCGCAGACCCCCAACCAACTTTAGCCGATTGTTGAACAGAGCTAGGTCCGCCCGGAGATAAGCCGACGCGGTCGTCTCCTGAGCGAACTTGGACAGGCCGAGGGTGGAGCGATAATGCGTGTTCTCGTTGGACGTGAACCAACTGGGCCGCGAGGCCAGCAGCTCAAGCAACTCGGCGTTCGAGGCGCGCTGCGTCGCCGGGAACCCGAATACGCCGGGGCGGCGCGAGAACACCTCGTCGAGGATCTGCCCCGCGTTGTCATCGGCCGTCCCGGCGCGCCCATCCGCGCCCACAAAGGTCTGCGCCCGGTTCCCGCCGATTCGGTCCCGCCAGTTCTGACGCACATCCAGACCGGCCTTGAGCGTGGTTGGCGCCGGCCAGTTGAAATCGCGGGTGGCGAACGCATACGCGCTCCGCTTGCCATCGCGGGTCACGTCATCGAACCCGCGCCCGTGAATTGCGTTCCCCGATCCGCTCACGATTGAGTAAGTCGCGAGTGCGTGCGGATCGACCGGCGCCCCAGTGGTCCCGTCGGCGACCAGAATGCGTCCGGGCTGTTCAAACCCG
>JBILWD010000417.1:0-2835 GCA_044370095.1 Opitutaceae bacterium
CGCGCCCACCTGGTAGGCCGCAAGGAAAATAGACCTCGGCATCCGGCCGCGATCCGCAGGTTAAAGTCCGAGCACCCGCAGCAGTCCCTGGCCGAGCCGCTCCCACCAGCGGCGGGCAGCCGCAGCGGCGCCCGGACCTCCGGTCGCCTCGAGCAGAACCAACCCGCGGCCCGCGAGCTGTTCGTCCCACAACGGATGCCGTCCGCGGTAGTAGCTCCAGAAGGTCTCCGCGCGAACCGGCCGCCGCGCCACGCCGAGAGAATGGCCAATGACGAGATCCGCCTGCATCCGGCGGACGCCCCCCGCAAGGGCCTCCGCCCGGATGCCGCGCCGACCGGCCACCGCGAGCACGCAGGGCCCACTCCAGACGAAATGGCGGAAACGCCCGCCCACCCACGCCTGCCACGAAGTCAGGTGCCAGCGAGCCCGCAGCCGCACGGGCGCATCGACGGCCGCCAGCACACCCACGACGTGGCGCGGGCTCAGCACTAGAGACTCCCCCGCAGGCACCTCCACCGCCGCCAGTTCCTGCTGCGGATCCTCGCGGCTCGCCAAGGTGACCTCCCCCCCTCGTCCGCCTTCCGGACGGAGTTCCTGCAACTCGTGCCAGCCCGCGGCGAGGCTCGTGAGCGGCGCGCCCGGGTCGAGCAGCCAGCGGGTCCGGCGGCGGAAGACGTCCTCCGACGATTGCAGGTATTCCGGCTTCACCCACAAACGCTCCGCGGGGCCGATCGACCACGGCAGCGCAACCCCGGCGGCGCGGATCTGGGGCGACACCGGGGCCTCCGGCCCCAGCCGCAACGGGCGCCCCCGCGCGATCCACGGCCCCAGCACGAAGTACGCGCCGAGCGCCCAGACGGTCGGGCCGGCGAACACGAGCGCGAGCGTCACGGCCACCGGCACACGGACCGCGGTCCACGCCGCTTCCAGTCGCCGCCAGAATGGAGATTGCCCGGCCTCGGCCGTCGCGAGCTCCCGCCGCACCCGTCCCAGCGCCTGCTCCGCTTGGCCGTCCTCCCCCGTGAGGCGCCCGAGCAGCGCCTCCGTGACCGCGATCCGGCGGCGCGTCTCCGCATGCATCTCTTCCATCCGCCGGCGCCGTTCCGCGTTGGTGGCCGTCTGGGCCGGATCCCCAAACCAGCGCTGCCACCAGCCGGAGGCGTCCTCCAGCGCGGCCAGCACGCGCGCGGCACGGCGCAGCCTTTCCCGCTGCTCGGCTAGGTCGCGCCGGACCTCGGCCAGACGCCCGGCCAATTCCGCCCGCCCAGCCAGCAACCGCTTCTCCTCCTGCCGGCCCGCCTCCACCCGCGCCCGCCGTTCTCCCTCCCGGAGGGTCTCCTCGCCGACCAGCGTCCAGAGCAATCGCATCCCCACCGCCGCCGCGACAATGACGAGGGCCAACCCCATCCGGCGGCCGAGAGCGGCCGCGAGTTGGAGCAGGATGGTGTGCATCCCCTTACCCTCGGCGCGGCGGGCGCCGGATTCAACCCCGGGGCCACGCCACCCGGATGCCGTTTGCCACCCGCGGCCAACCGCTCCAAACTCCCGAAACCAAACCCCTTATGTCCAAGGCCATCGTCTCCTCACTCTACGATTCGGAAGTCTTCCGGATGGCCTGCCGCCAGTTCGATCAGGCCGCGGACGCGATCAGCCTGCCGGACGCGATCCGCGACCGCACCAAGTACCCGCGCCGCTGCCTTGCCGTCTCGCTGCCCGTGCGCCGGCGGGACGGGAGCGTCACCGTTTTCGAGGGCTACCGGGTCCAGCACAACCTTTCCACCGGTCCCTCCAAGGGCGGGATCCGCTTTCACCAAGACGTCACCCTCGGCGAGGTGGCCGCACTCGCAATGTGGATGAGTTGGAAGACTTCGCTCGTCGGCCTGCCCTACGGCGGGGCCAAGGGTGGGGTGATCGTGGACCCAAACCAGCTCAGCGAGGAGGAATTGGAGCACCTCTCCCGGCGGTATATGCAGGAGATGGTCAACTTCGTCGGCCCGCAAGTGGACGTACCCGCGCCAGACGTCGGCACCAACGAGAAGGTGATGGGCTGGATGATGGACACCTACTCGAACCACGTGGGCCACGTGGCCAGCGCAGTCGTCACCGGGAAACCCCTCTCCCTCGGCGGCTCGCAAGGGCGGCGCGAGGCCACCGGCGCCGGCGTCGCCTACCTCGCCCGCCGCTACCTCGAGGACCTCGGGCTGCCGATAACCCAGGCCACCGTGGCGATCCAGGGTTTCGGCAACGTCGGCAGCGAAACCGCCCTCGCTCTCGCGCGCGCCGGCGCCCGGATCATCGCCATCTCCGATTACACCGGCGGCATCCACAACCCTCGGGGCATCGACCTCGCCCGGGCCCTCGAGTACGTCCGCACCCAGCGCACCCTGCGGGACTTCGACGGCGGCGAGGCCGTGACCAACGAGGAGCTCCTTGAGCTCCCCTGCACCATCCTCGCGCCCTGCGCCCTCGAACGCGTGATCACCGCCGCGAACGCCCCGCGCCTCCGGTGCCGCCTGATCGCCGAGGGCGCCAATGGCCCCACCACCAACGAGGCCGACCGCATCCTCGAGGAGCGCGGCGACATCGAGCTGATCCCCGACGTACTCTGCAATTCCGGCGGCGTGATCGTCTCGTACTTCGAGTGGCTGCAGAACCTCTCAAACTTCTACTGGGATCGCGACGAGGTCCTGACCAAGCTCTTCGCGATGCTCGACCGCGCCAAGGATGCGGTCGAGGCGCAGCGCCGGAAATTTAAGTTCAGCCGCCGCCTCGCCGCGCTCACGCTCGGCATCCAGCGGGTCGCCGACGCCAAGCAGAGCCGCGGGCTGTTCCCCT
>JBILWD010000418.1:0-2833 GCA_044370095.1 Opitutaceae bacterium
CGTGCAGGCAGCGTTCGACGGCCCAGCTGAGGTTGACCGCGGTCGGTCGTGCCGTCGCGAGTTCCGCGGCCCGGCAGTGCACGTGGGCGAGGGCCGGGCCGGGGAGCAGTCCGGCGCGTTCGGCCTCGGCGGCGGCGAGGACCGTGCCGTAGGCGCCCGCGATCCCGATCGCTGGAGCGCCGCGGACGCGCAGGCTCCGAATCGCCTCGATGACCGTGGGGACTTCCCGGCAGGCGATCCAGGTGATCCGGCCGGGCAGGAGCGTCTGGTCGAGGATCTCGAGGATGCCGGTCGCGTCGCCGGACCAGCGCAGGGATACGGGAGTCATCGGGAGAGGGTAGCCCCCGGGCGTGTCCCGGGCAAGTGCTGGCCCGGGAACGGGTGGCGGCGCTGGTTTGGTGTAGCCGGGGCATCTTGCCCCGGACGAAGGGACGAAACTACGGGCGGCGCAGCGGGCCGCAGCGGGGAAGGAGACGAAGGACGGAACGGCTCCGCGCTAACGGCGGTTAGCCTGCGTTCACCGGGGCAAGATGCCCCGGCTACACCAGACCCCCCCCGCAAGATCGGCGATGGGTCGATCAGCGAGCGGCGGAGAGGCCGCTTGCCGTGCACTAGCGGGCGCGCACCATCGTCGCGTGAACGTTTCCGCCTTCCGGTTTGCGCTATTACTGCCCCTCCTTTCTCCGATGCTCCTCTCCGCCGTTCCCCCGGATCGACTGTCTCGGCCCGACCAGCCCGGCACCGCGTGGTCGGTACGGGTCGCTGACCGGCCGCTGGTGTTCACGGCCGCGGTCACGGCCCCCGCCGCCGCCGGGGCGGAGGCGGAGGCGCGGGCGGCGCTGGCGGAGCTTGATGCCGTGGTGCGGGCGGCGGGCGGTGATCCCGCGGGCATCCTGCGCCTCAACGCATTGGTCGGGGCGGACGCGGACGTCCCGGCCGTGGAGGCGGCGGTGGCGCGGCGGTTTGCGGCCGCGCCGGTGGCCTTCACGCTGGTGCGCACCCCGCTGGCGACGGCGGGGCGGCGGGTGGCCTTCGAGGCGGTGGCGCCCGCCGGAGGCGAACCTACCGCGGTGGTGTACGCGTCGGACCGGGCGGCGGTGTTGCCGGCGGGTGGGAAGGTGTTTGTCTCGGGTCAGGCAGAGAAGGGTGCGGACGTCGCGGAGGCGGTGCGGCTGACGATGGCGGGCCTGCACCGGACCCTGGCGCACCTGGGACTGCGGGCGGCGGATGTCGTCCAGATCAAGGCCTTCCTCGCGCCCTTCGCGGACCACGCGGCGGCGGTGCGCGAGGTGGCGGCGAGTTTCGGGGGCGGGCCGGTGCCGCCGCTGGTGCTGGTGGAGTGGGTGAGCAGCCTGCCGGCCGAGATCGAGCTGATCGCGGCCGCACGCGACCTGCCGACGCCGCCGGGGGACAAGGTGGCCTGGCTGCCGCTGCCGTGGCTGAGCGTCTCGCCGCGGTATTGCCGCGTGGCGCACGTGGGGGCGGGCGTGCCCCTGATCTTTCTGGGGGGCATCGACGGCGAGGGGGGCGGGGATGCGCGGGGGCAGATGAAGCTCGTCTTCGAACGCATCGGCTCGGCGCTGTACGAGGCGGGGTCCAGTTACCGGAATTTGGTTAAGGCGACGTACTACCTGGGCGATGCGCGGGCGCGGGGGGAGTTGGGCGAGATCCGGGGCGTTTACTTTGATCCGACGCGGGCGCCGTCGGCGTCGGCGCTGGAGGTGCGGAGCCTGGGGCAGCCGGGCCGCGGGGCGCGGATCGACCTGATCGCGTTTCCGGTGAAGTAGGGCTGCCCCGGACGGCAGGACGGGAACGCAGGCCATCCCGCGAGCCGCGGTGAGCGGGATGGCGGCTGGACTCAGGGCGCCGCTCGCTTCCCGCCAACCGGAAATTGCTTTGCGGGCCGGTGGAGGTGCGCCAGCTTCGTGGGATGACGGAACAGCAGGCACGGGCGGCGATTGCCGAGGCGGAGCGGGCGGGGCTCGATCTCAGCCTTGTCGACTCCAACCTCGCGCTGCCCCTTGAGGATCGCCTCCGGCGGCACGACGCCGCGCTCGACCTCCTGCGTGCGCTCCGGGCCGCGGCCACCGCCACGAATGCATCAACCGCACCAGCTGCTGCGCCGGCTCGCTGAGGCCGGGGTCGATTTCGTGGTCGTGGGGGGCTACGCGGCCGTCATCCACGGCTCCGCTTACGTCACGAACGATCTGGATCTGTGCACGGTGCTCTCGCCGGACAATCTGGACCGGATCCGGCGCGCGCTGGCCGACCTGCAACCGGTGCACCGTCAGACGCACCGGCGGCTCTCCTTCCTGGAGGTACCCCCTCCCGGGGAGGCCGTGCGGAATTTGTACCTCGAGACGCAGGATGGCATCCTGGATCTGCACACCGAGGTGCTGGGGGTGGGTGACTTTGAGCGGTTGCGTGCCCGGGCGACGCGCCTGGAACTGTTCGGCCTGAGCCTCGCGGTGATCTCGCTGGAGGATCTGATCGCCGCGAAGGAGGCGGTGGGCCGGGAGAAGGATCTCCTGACCGCCAAGGAGCTCCGCGCGATCACAGCCAAACACCGCGGGACCGGCTGAGTTTCCCGGACCGGTCAGCGGCAGCAGGGTGCTGTTCCACTTAAGGGTTCCCGCCCGAATCCCGCGCCACTTTGGCTACACCAAACCCCGGCACGCGGTCCGGCACCTCGCTCCTTTCTCCCAAGCTCCCCTCAGTTGCCGCCTGCGCTTGGTCCGACCGGCGGGAGCAGCTCCAAATAGCTGGCGTCGGCCGCTTGCAGCTCCTGGCGCCAGAGGGTGCGTAGACGGATCAAGTCCGCGCGGCGGCCAGG
>JBILWD010000419.1:0-2824 GCA_044370095.1 Opitutaceae bacterium
CAGGTTCCTCAGGTGTTCGCGGGTGGCCAGGTCCGGCACCACCCCGCCGTAACGCTCGTGCAGGGCGATCTGGCTGTGCACCCATTCGCCGCGGAACCCCGTCGCCGGATCCAGCAGCGCCACCGCCGACTCGTCGCACGAACTCTCCAGCGCGAGGATCAGGCCGCTCATCCGCGAGTCCCCCCGGCAACGTCGAGCAGCCGCAGCCCGCGCAGCATCGCCAGCGCCGTCTCGAGCTGACGGTCCGCCACCGGCGCGAAGCCAAACCGCGCCTCGAATTCCGCGGGCTCCAGATCCGGCCGCGAGCGCTGCTGCGCCAGCCGCGAATCCTCCTCCGGGGTCATCACCACCTCAACGTGCGGCCGGACGCCCTGCTCGTGGATCGAGGTCCCCGCCGGCGTGAAGTACCGCGCCGTGGTCAGGCGGAGGCCCTCGCCCTCCCGCAGCTTGAAGATGGACTGCACCGACCCCTTGCCGAACGTCCGCTCGCCCACGACCACAGCGCGGCCGGCGTCCTTGAGCGCTCCCGCCACGATCTCGGCCGCACTGGCGCTGCCGGCGTTGACCAGCACCGCGATGGGTAGGGACCACGGGGCGCCGCCCGCGGCCGCGCGGAAACGCTCGTTGTCCTGCGGCCGGCGGCCGCGCGTCTCCACGATCAGTTCGCCTTCCCGGAAAAAGGGTTGAGCCACCTCTACCGCTGCCTCGAGAAGCCCGCCCGGGTTGTTCCGCAGGTCGAGCACCAGGGCGCGGATGCCCTGTTCCCCGAGCCGCGCCAGCGCGAGCCGGAGCTGCCGCCCGGTGTGTTCCGAAAATTCCGTCAACTGCACATACCCCACCCCGTCCGCCAGCACCCGCGTCCCGCGGACACTCTCGATGCGGATCCGTTCGCGCGTGAGGGTGAGCGTGAGCGCCTCCCGCACGCCGGGGCGTTGGATTCCGACGGTCACGGTCGTGCGCGGCCGGCCCCGGAGCCGGCTGACCACTGCGTCGACGCCCCCGGTCGCGACCGGCTGGCCGTCGATCGCTACGATCTCGTCTCCGCGACGGATACCGGCGCGTTCGCCCGGGGTGCCCGCCATCGGGGCGATCACGACCACCCGGTTCTGCCGCGTCTCGACCTGGATGCCGATCCCGCCGAACTCGCCGCTCAGGTCCTCCTCGACCTGGTCGTGGGAGGTTTTCTCGAGGAACTCGGAGTGCGGGTCGAGCGCCTCCACCATCCCGTGGAGCGCGCCGCGGGCGAGGCCGGCGTACGGCACGGCGGCGGCGTCCACGTACTGCGCGTTCACTAGCTCCATCACCTCCCGCACGTAGGCGGAGGCGCGGGCCAGGTCCCGGTCGGGCCACCAGCGCCACGCGGCCGCCACCTTCACCGCCGCGAGGGAGGCGGCGAGGCCCAGCAGGACGCCGGTGGCGAGGGTGAGAAAGCGGTTGCCCATCCCGCGGACGATGGGCATCGCCCTCGCGTTGTAAATGGGATCATCCGCCCCCGCCCGCGCCCCCGCCTCGCCGGCCTTCCTCGCCGCCTTCCGTGCGGCTGCGGGACCCGCCGGCCGGCTCACGTTCGCGCAGTTCATGGAGCTCGCGCTCTACCATCCGGAAGCCGGCTACTATCGGGCGGGACGGGAACGGGTGGGCCGTGGGGCGGGCACCGACTTCGTGACCTCGGCCACCGTCGGTCCGCTCTTCGGGGAACTCGTCGCGGCCGCCGCCGCGCATCTGCTCGGCCCGGAGGCCGCGCCCCGCCACACTTTTGTCGAGCTCGGCGCCGAGCCGGGGAGGAGCGTGCTTGCGGGGGTGAAGCATCCGTTCGCCGCCGTGCGCACCCTGCGTTTGGGCGATCCCCTTGCGCTGAGCGGAGACTGCGTCGTGTTCTCTAACGAGCTGTTCGACGCTCAGCCCTGCGTGCGGACCGTGTACCGGGGCGGCGAATGGTGGGAACGCACGGTCGAGCTCACCGCCGAAGGCACCTTAGCGGAGGCGGAGGCGCCGTATCCGGAGGACCGCCAGCCGGCGCCGGAGGGCTACGCGTTTGACCGGCCCCTCGCGGCGGCGCGGCTGGCCGGGGAGATCGCCCGCCAGCCGTGGCGGGGACTCTTCCTCGCTTTTGACTACGGCAAGACCGAGCTCGAGCTGCGCACCGGATGCCCGGCCGGCACGGCGCGCGCCTACCACCGGCACCGGCAGGAGCCGGACCTCCTCGCGCGGCCCGGGGAGCAGGACCTGACCTGCCACGTGTGCTGGGACTGGATCGCGGCCGAGCTGACCGCGGCGGGCTTCGGCGCGCCGGGCCTGGAGTTCCAGGAGACCTTTTTCGTGCGGCACGCGGGGCCGGCGATCGCCGCGGTGAGCGCGGCGGAGGCGGCGCGGTTCAGTCCGCGCAAGCAGGCCCTCATGCAGTTGCTGCATCCGGGCCAGATGGGCCAGCGCTTTCAGGTGCTGCACGCCCGCCGCTGAAGGCGGGGCCGAGGAAGGGGTTGAGACTCCGGCTGTCGCCACCGGATTCTCGCCACCCTCTTACGGCGGCCATAGCTCAGTTGGTTAGAGCATTCTGCCGTACGGCAGAATGGATCTTGGCGCCCGAGGATTGGGTTGACACTTCCGCTCTCGCCAACGGATTCTCGCAACCCTCTTACGGCGGCCATAGCTCAGTTGGTTAGAGCACAAGATTGTGGATCTTGGGGTCGCGGGTTCAAATCCCGTTGGCCGCCCCATTTTAAGTGTTGATCATCAACACTTGGATTTTTCCGACGATGGATTTGCCAGTTGACGTGGCAAATCCGACATGAAGTCGACCGCCTCGTTCGTCACCTCAGAATTC
>JBILWD010000153.1:0-8828 GCA_044370095.1 Opitutaceae bacterium
CGCGTTCGCCAGCACCGGTGTCCGCGTGACGTGGGGGCGGATGCGCTCGTGCGCGGCGCGGAGGGCGGCGAGGTCGAGGCTCATCGGCTCAGCTTGCCCACGGGGCGCGGCGGCTGCAACCTCCGGGGATGGTCAAGAAGCTGCTTCACACCCGCCTCCGCGTGAACGACCTCGAGCGGTCCGTCCAGTTCTACCAAGACGCGCTCGGGCTGACCGTCGCCCGTCGCAGCGTCTCGCCGCGCGGCGCGCAGGTCGCCTTCCTCGCGACGCCCGGTAGCGAGGAGGAGATCGAGCTGTGCCAGCTACCTGGGAGCCCGTCAGTGCAGGTCCAGCCGGATTTGATGCACCTCGCCTTCGAGGTCGACGACCTCGCCGCGTTTGCCGTGGAGCTCACGCGCAAGGGTTATCCGCTCTCGGACGGCCCTACGTTGACGGGCAGCGGTTCCACCATCGCGTTCATCGACGCGCCCGAGGGCTACGAGGTGGAACTGATCCAACGGGCGCGCCGCTGAGCGGCCGGCGCTGACCGCGCTCCCAAGCGAAGAGGAACTGCTGGGCGAGTCCCGCGTGGGAGCCGAAGTGTGCGCGGCCGAAGTGGGCGACCTGAGCGGGCGACCAGCCGTCGAGGCCGTAGTGGCGGGCCAGCGCCTGCAGGATCCACGTGTCCACCGGGAAGGCCTCGAGCTGCCCAGCGCCAAAAAGCAGAACGCAGTCCGCGACCTTCGCGCCAACGCCCGGCAGCTCGAGCAGGCGGGCGTGGGCGGCCGGGTAGGGTAAGGCCTCCGTCTCCTCGAGCCAGCCCGGACGCTCGGCGAGGAAGCGCGCGGTCCCCACGACGTGGCGAGCACGGAAGCCAAGTAGGCAGGCCCGCAACTCGGCCTCGGGCGTGGCCGCCAGCGCGGTCCAGTCAGGCAAGGCGTGGGGACCGCCGGGGTAAAGAGGCTGGCCTAGGCGGGCAGCCAGCAGTTCGAGCATCTGCTTGATCTGCACGATCTGCTTGGTGGCGCTGCAGAGGAAGGCGAGCAGGGTCTCGCCGAAGGGCTGGCGCAGGAGGCGGAGGCCGGGGTACGCGGCGACACACCGCGCAAGGTGGGAGTCACTTCGCCACGGCAGGGAGTCGGTGGCGGCCGCGAAGTCCGTACCGGTCCCGAAATAGGTCGCGAGGTCCTTTGGCCCCGTCGCCGTGGCTGCGGGGGCCCACTCCGGCCGGCCCGCCGCGTCGAGGCGCACGTGCACGGCGTGACCACCCCAGAGGCCGGTGAAGGCTCCGGGATCGACCGCGGGGGCGGGATTCCAACGGAACGCCTGCCCGCGATCGAGGATCTCGGCGAGCACCGCCGGCGTGAGGTGCGGCAACCCGTGCAGCGGTGCCCAAGCGAGGGTGGCCATCGCTCAGGGAGCCGAATCCACCCAGAGAAAGCTGTGCTCTTCCGCGAGCACCCGACCCCCGGTACTAAGCACGCGTAGCCGCCACGCGACCGGCTCAGCCCGCCTCCCGCCCGGCCACGCGTCCCCGGTCAGTCCCAGCTCGACCACCTCTTCGCCGGAGCGAAGTGCGGCCGGAAACCGGTGCATCACTGGCTCGGGCCCGTCGGGGCGGAGGATCGCCAGCTCTAGGATCGCGTCGGGGACCGCGGCCCCTCGCGTGCGCACGAGAAAATAAAACCCGGCGCGTTGCTCGGGCGTCGTCCGCAGCACGCGGCGCGGTCCGGAATCCGGAGCGACGCCGAAATATTCGCGGAGGCGCGTGAAGTCCTCCGCTTCCTTCCAGCTCGGCCAGACGCGCACGAGGGCGAACGCTGGCGCGGGTGCGGCTGCAGCGGCGCCAGCGACGCAGAGCAGGAACAGGAGGCGGAGCGGGGACATCGCGGAAGACGGTGGGTGGCGCGCGCGTGCGCCGCAAGCCGCGGGGATTCAGGGGGCGGCGAACGCGATCCGCTGGAACCGGTGCAGGCCGAGGGGAGCCGGCTCCCAGCCCCGCACCGCCGGATCCAGCAGGTAGGTTTGCGCGCCGTGTACGAGCGGGGTCACCGGCGCCTCCTCTAGCAGCCGCGTCTCCGCCCGCCGCAGCAGGGCCGCGCGCGCGGCCGGATCGGCGGTCTCGCGCGCTTCCGCCAGCAGCCCGTCGTAGGCGGCGTCCGCCCAGCCGGTCCAGTTGTTGCCCCCGCCGGTCACGAACAGGCCGAGAAAGGTGAGGGGGTCGGCGTAGTCCGCGACCCAGCCCAGCAGCGCCGCGGTGTGCGCGCCCTGCTGCTGCTGCTCGAGCCAGGTTTTCTGCTCGACGACCTCGATCGTCGCGGTGACGCCGATCCGCCGCCACATCTCCTGGATGGCCTCGGCGACCTTGGGCAGGTGACCGTCGTTGCGGGCCAGCAGCGGGATCGGCGGCAGCCCGCGTCCCTCCGGGAAACCCGCCTCCGCCAGCAGCCGGCGGGCGGCCTCTGGGTCGGTGCGGGTGCCGGCCACGGGCGCGTACTCGCCGCAGCCCGGGGGCACGAAGCCGCCGGCGGGGGCGCGGGCGCCGGAGTAGACGGCGCGCGAGAGGGCGGCGCGGTCGATCGCGAGGGCCAGTGCGCGGCGCACCGCGGGCCGGTCGAGCGGCGCGCGCCGGACGTTGAGGTTGAGGTACCAGGCGTTGAGGAGCGGGTCGACGCGGAGGCGCGGGTCTGCGGCCTCGCGGTATGCGCCGAGGCGGCTCGAGGGGAGATCGAAGGTCACGTGGAGTTGGCCGGCGCGGAACGCGTGCTCTTCGGCGCCGGGTTGCTCGATGGGCAGGAATTCCACCCGTTGCAGGCGGGTGCCCGCCGCGTCCCAGTACGTCGGGTTGCGTGCGACCGCGATCCGCGCCTGCGGCCGCCACTCGGCGAGGGTGAAGGCACCGTTGCCCACGAGGTTGCCCGGGCGGGTCCACGCGGTGCCGCGCCGCGTCCCGGCCTCGAAACGCTCGAGCGTCACGCGGTGCACGGGATACCAGGCTGGGTGGGCCACGAGGGTGGGCAGGTAAGGCACGGGGTGGGCGAGTTGCAGCTGCAGCGTGCGGTCGTCCGCTGCCTCCACGCCCACCTGCCCGAAGTCCGGGGCGCGCCCCTCGTGGAAGTCTCGTGCGCCGCGGAGTACCCAGAGGAGGTGGGCAGAGGGCGAGCCGAGCGCGGGGGTGAGGACGCGGCGAAAGGCGTACGCGAAATCGCCGGCGGTGACGGGCTCGCCGTTCGACCAGCGCGCCTCGGGCCGGAGATGGAAGGTCCACGTGCGGCCGTCGGGGGACGTTTCCCAGCGGGCGGCGGCGCCGGGGAGGCCCCGCGAGGTGCGTTCCTCGAGCACGGTGAGGCCCTCGAAGAGCGCGCTCACGACGATCATCTCGGTGAACGCGTCCACGGTGTGGGGATCGAGGTCCGCTGGTTCCGCCTGATTGCCCACCAGCAGCGTGCCGGTGCGGCGGCCCGCCTCGGCCGGGGTCTCCCGCCCGCCGCAGCCGGCGAGGAGAACCAGAAGCACCGCCGCCCAGAACGCAGGGATCGTCCGCATCCCCGGAGCAAAGTCCCACCGCGGTGCGGGCCAAGGCATTTCCGGGGGCGGCAGTCGCGTGGCAAAATGGGATGGCGTCGAGCCGGGCGGGGCGCCTAGAAACGGGCATGAGCTGCCCGCCCCGTCACCCCGCGCGTCGCGACTTCCTCCGGGCCGGCGCCGGCGCCCTCCTCGCCGCCGGCCTGCCCCCCGCCCGCGCGGCCGCCCCCGGGCGCAATGCCCGCGTCGCCATCGTCACCTGCCGCGGTTACGGCCCCGAGGTGAAGGCCGCGCTCGACCGCAGCTTCGACCAGCTCGGCGGCCTTGGCCCGCTCGTCGGCGGCAAGACGGTCACGATCAAACTCAACCTTACCGGCTCCAACTTCACGCCGCTCTTCGGCCGCCCCGTCGGCGAAAGCTACATCACCCACCCCGCGACTGTGATGGCGCTCACCGCCTCGCTTTTCACTGCGGGTGCGCGGCGCGTCCGCCTCGTCGAGTCCACCAGCCTGCGCCAGCCGCTGGAGCAGACGCTGGTCGACGCCGGCTTCGACTGGCGCGCGCTGTCCGCGCTGGGGAAGGTCGAAGCCGAGGACACCCGCAACCTCGGCCGGGGCCGCTCCTACGCGAACCTCAAGGTGGGCTTCGGGGGGCACCTCTTCGACCAGTTCGAGCTCAACCACTCCTACGTCGACACCGACGTGTTCGTCTCCCTCTGCAAGCTGAAGACCCACATCACGACGGGCATCACCCTCACGATGAAGAACCTCTTCGGCATCACCCCCAACGCCCTCTACGGCGACGACGCTCCCTCCGAGGACGGCGTGCGCGGGCGCGGGCGGCTGCACAACCTCAAGGGCTGGGACGGGCAGAACCAGGCCGTCTTCGACCCCCCGGGGAGCAAGCGCGACTTCTTCGAGCCGAAGGACGCCGGCTACCGCATCCCGCGGATCGTGACCGACGTCTGCGCCGCGCGTCCGATCCACCTCGGCATCATCGACGGCATCACGACCCTGAACTGGTCCGAGGGCCCGTGGGTGAAGGGCCGCGAGCAGAAGATGGCGCGTCCCGGGGTGATCATCGCGGGCCTCGACCCGGTGGCGACCGACACCGTCGGGACGGCGGTGATGGGCTTCGAGAACGTGCGGGCGGAACGGGGCACGATCCCGTTCAAGCCGGGCGACAACCACCTAGTGATGGCGGAGCGGGCCGGCCTCGGCACCGCGGACCTCGCGCGGATCGACGTCGCCGGTGAGCCCATTGCGAAGGTGCGCAGCCGCGAGTTCCCAGCCTAGTTGGGTGCCACCGCGAGCGGCGGGCGTCTGGCTCAATTCCGGGCCGTGCGGCTATCCTGCCAGCGCCACCAACCGGCGAGCACGCTGCCGATTACCGAGTGGAAGACGCTGGAGATTGCGCACGGGACCGCCGTGAGCGGGTCCGCGAAGTGCTTCCGCGCGAGCACCACGCCGAGCCCCGAGTTTTGCATCCCGACCTCGATCGAGATCGTCCGCACCGCGGCGCGGTCGAACCCGAGGATCCACGCGAAGGCGTAGCCGAGCGCGAAGCCGCCGGCGTGCAGGGTGAAGACTGCCGCAAGAAGCGGGCCGGCCGCCTCTCGGATCGCCGCCGCGCTGCCCCCGATCACGCTCGCGCAGATCAGCGCGATCACCACCACCGAGAGCAGCGGGAGCACGGCCTGGGCCCGGGCCACCGCGCGCGGCGCCCGCCGGTTTAGCCACACTCCGAGGATCACGGGCAGGACCACGACCTGGAAGGTGCTCAGAAATAGCCCCCACGCGTCCACCTGCACCAGCGTGCCGGCCAGCCAGGCGGTGAGCAGCGGGGTCATGAAGACCGCCGCGAAGGTCGAGCACATCGTCATCACGACGGAGAGGCAGACGTTGGCGCCGGCGAGGTAGGTGACGACGTTGGAGGCGGTGCCGCCCGGGCAGCAGGCGACGAGGATGAGCCCGACCGCGAAGGCGGGCTCGAGCCCGAACGCGCGCCCGGCGGCCCAGCCGAGGAGGGGCATAATGGTGAATTGCGCGACGAAGCCGGCGGCGACGGCGGCCGGCATCCGTGCTACCCCGCGGAAATCTTCCGGCGTGAGGGTCAGTCCCATCCCGAGCATCACCACGGCGAGGCCCCAGACGATCCACGGACCGCTGAACCAGGTGAAGGCGCGCGGCTCGACCAGCGCGAGGCCGCTGCAGACGGCGACCCAGACGGGGAAGGCGTTGGTGAGTGTATGCAGGAGGCGGGGCATCGGGCGGCACGCTGGGCGGGCCGCGCGGCGGTGGCGAGCCCGGAGGCGGGGCTCGCGCATTGACTTGCCGCGGGCGGCGCGGTTCAAACCCGCGTGGCCGCCGCGCCGTCGCGGCCGGCCCTTCCTTCCCCCTCCTTCCGCCCTCTATGAAGAAGTACAACGTCGCGGTCGTCGGCTACGGCTGGGTCGCGACCGCCCACATCCCCGCGATCAACGCGACCGGCCAGGCGCGCGTCACCGCCATCTGCTCATCCCGCCCGCTCGACGCCGCGGCCCTCTCCGCCCAGCACGGCGGGCCCATCACGACCTACACCAGCTACGAGGAGATGCTGCGCCGGCCGGACATCCACGCGGTCTCCATCTGCAGCTACCCGCGGGAACACGCGGCCCACGCGATCGCCGCCGCCCGCGCCGGCAAGCACATCATCCTCGAGAAGCCCATCAGCCTCACGCTGGAGGACGCGCGCGCGGTCGCCGCCGCGGTCAAGGCCGCCGGCGTGCGGGTCTGCGTCTGCTTCGAGTGCCGCTTCTCCAGCCAGTTCCTCGCCACGAAGGCCGTCCTCGACGCCGGCCTCCTCGGCCAACTCCACTACGGGGAGGTCGATTACTACCACGGCATCGGCCCGTGGTACGGCCAGTTTCGGTGGAACGTGCGGCGTGACGGCGGTGGCACCAGCCTGCTCTCCGCCGGCTGCCACGCGATGGACGCCCTGCTACTCTGCCTCGGCGGCGAGGTCGAGAGTGTCACCAGCGTCGCCACGCGCTCCAGCAGCCCTACGTTCGCCCCCTACGAGTACCCAACCACCTCGGTCACCCTCGTCCGCTTCCGGCACGGAGCGGTCGGCAAGGTCGCTTCGGTGATCGATTGCCTGCAGCCGTACTACTTCCACACGCACTTGGTGGGTAGCGAGGGTAGCCTCCTCGACCACCGTTTCCACTCGGCCAAGCTCGCCACGGACAAGCACCGCTGGAGCGAGCTTTCGATGAAGCTGCTCGATTCGGGCGACGTTTCGGATCACCCCTACCAGACCCAGTTCCAGGCCTTCTTCGACGCGCTCGACGCCGGCCGGGAGATGCCGCTGACCTCGCTCGACGACGCGATGCGCTCGCACCTCGCCTGCCTCGCCGCCGACCGTTCGGCGGCCGAGAACCGGACCGTCGCGCTGGCCGAGCTGCATGGCTGAGCGGGCGGCCATCGCCATCGCGGCGCACCCGGACGACATCGAGTTCACGATGGCCGGCACGCTCCTGCGCCTGCGGGAGGCGGGCTGGAAGATCCACTGCCTGAACGTCTCCTCCGGGGACTGCGGGAGCCTCGTGCACGGCCGCGCCGCGCTGCGCCGGATCCGCGCCGCGGAGGCCCGCCGGGCCGCCGCCGTGCTCGGCGCCGTTCACCATCCCAGCCTAGCCGACGACATCGGGATTCTCTACGGCCTGCCGCTGCTGCGCCGCCTCGCCGCGGTCATCCGGGAGGTGCGACCCGCGATCGTCCTCACGCATCCGCCGCAGGACTATATGGAGGACCACACGGAGACCTGCCGCCTGGCGGTGTCCGCCGCCTTTGTGCGTGGGATCCCCAACTTCGCCTCGGTTCCGCGCCGCCCGGCTTGGGGCGGGGAGACCGTGATCTACCACGCGATGCCCCACGGCCTGCACGATCCGCTGCGGCGCCGCGTCGTCGCGGGCTCGTGGGTCGACACCGCCGCTGTCCACGCCCGCAAACTGGAGGCCCTCGCCTGCCACGAGAGCCAGCACGCTTGGCTACGGGCTTCTCAAGGGATGAATTCCTACCTGCGCGATATGGAGCGGATGAGCCGCGCCGTCGGCCGCCAGTCGGGCCGGTTCCGCCACGCCGAGGGCTGGCGGCGGCACAGCCACCCCGGCTTCAGCGCGACGGACGCCGATCCGCTCCGCGCCGCCCTCGGCCCGCTCTGCCGGGTCAACGCCACCTATGAGCGCGCGCTGCGACGCGGCGCCCCCTGATCCTATGCCCCGCAAGCTCAGCACCATCGCCCCCGACTGGTGGGATTACACCACCCTTGATTCCGAGCTCATCGCCGAGGCCGCGCGCCTCACCCCGGCCCAGCTCGTCCGCCTGTCTCGCGACGGCTTCCGGGTCGTGCTCTATGACTCGCTGGAGGACTTCTACCTCGCCGAGGCGCTGGAATACATCACCGCCTGGCGCCAGGCCACGGCGGACAACCCGGTGGGCATCTGCGGCCCGATCGGCCCGACGGAGCAGCTGCCGCTCGTCGCGCGGCTCGTCAACGAGCTCGGCCTCTCCCTGCGCCACGCCCACTTCTGGGGGATGGACGAGTGGTACGAGAACGGCCGCGAGGTGCCGGTGACGCACCCGTTGTCCTTCGAGCGGGCGGACCGCGAGCTGTGCTTCAACCGCATCCGCCGCGAGCTCGCGATGCCGGAGGCCAACCTCCACTTTCCCAAGGCCGACCTTGCGGCCTACCGGCGCAGCTGGGACGGCGTGCGCTGCGCGGTAATGCAGGGCGGCCAAGGCGACATCAAACACTGGGCCTTCAACGACCCCGTGCGCCGTCGCGGCAAGCACCGCGACGCGCCGCCGACGCCTGCCGAGTATCGCCGCCTCGCCACCCGAGTGGTCGAGCTGCACCCCGTCACCTTGGCCCAGAACGCCCGCACCTCCGGGGGCGGCAACATCACGATGGTGCCGACGCAGGCGATCACGGTCGGGCCGGTCGAGACCTGGCAGGCCGAGAAGGTCTCCATCTGGCAGGCGGGCACGCACGACAACCCGCTCGGCCAGCGCCTGACGACCCTGATGATCAGCCGGGGGATCGCCGACAGCGCGGTCCCGATGTCTTTGCTCGCCGAGCATCCCAACGTGCAGTTCAACTTCTTCCGCGGGGGCCTCGGCACCTGCGCGGTTGAGATGCACTGAGCCCCCGCTTCCCCGCCCTCCCCGGAATCCACCCCCAACCCTATGTCCACCTCACCGGACCAATCCGCCCTCAAGTTCAAGCTCTGCGGCTTCATGTTCCTCCAGTACTTCATCTGGGGCGCGTGGTACGTCAGCATGGGC
>JBILWD010000420.1:0-2801 GCA_044370095.1 Opitutaceae bacterium
GACGTTGCGCTCCAGCGGGAAGTCCGGGGCGTTCTCGCACCAATAATAGGCATACGCGGGCAGCCAGCGGTCCGGGTGCCGCTCGGCCACGCGACGGGCAACGGCATTGGTGAAACCAAAAACGAGGAGCGAATAATCCGGGCGCCCGCGGAAGTGGCGCAGCGGCGCGACCGCGGAGAGGGTCCCGGCGGAGTCGTCGTAGCGGATGGTGTCGTTAACGCTGAGCGAGAACGACAGCCGGCCGGGCTCGCGGTCGAAGGTGCGGATCGCCACCGCGGCCGCATGCTCGACGGCCGCCGGGTGGCGCAAGTCGGGCTGCCAATTGTCCTCGCCCGGGGCGGGGAAGTGTTTCCACCCGCGGCGCTCCGGCGCCAGCTCCGGCCGGCGACGGAAGTCCTCGGGGCGAAAGATGGTCGTCAGGTTATGCCCGTGCTCGAAGCGCGCCTCGAGGCGGTTGGCCGTCCGCCAAGCAAGCTCCGCGGGGGTGGGCTCGACGCCAATATCCCGGTGCACGAAGTCCGGCCGATAAGCGCGCCCGCCGTGCGCCAGGCTGAGCCGAGCCCGCCGCGGCACCTCGCGCCCGAGGGGGCCAGGATGAAACCAACGGACGCCGGTCTCGCGCTCCAAAAACCACGAGGCGGCGGCGACCAGAAGCTCCGGGCGTTCGGCGCCCACGCGGATGCCGCGGGCGTCCACCGCATACCCCACAGCGTTGTCTCGGGGCGCGGGCGGGACCGGTTCCGTCGCCCCGGGTAGGGGTCCGCCAAGCCGCAGGGCCACGGCCGGGGCCAGCCAACCCTCGGGCAACACGGGAAATCGCGTGGCGGGTAGGCCGGAGGCGGCCGCCAGGGTCTCCCGCACCAACTCCGCCGCCGCCCGTTCCGCGGCCGTAGCGCGCAGCGGCAGCACCAGGGCCAGCCCTACCCCCTCCCGGGCGTCAAAAACCCGGCAAATCGCGTCCAACGGCGTTTCCGGGGCCTTCCCGCCGCCCGCCACCAGCAGGGCACAGCCCCCGGCCGTAAGGACGGCGGCGAGGGCGCGGGGCAAGCGGGCGGTCACAGGCCCCGGTTCTGGCGCGCCCCGGGCCGCGCTCAAGGCCCGATTGCCGGACGGCGTTTTCAGGCTGGCCCCGCTGGAGCGGTGCCGCACCGTGCCGCCATGGCCCCCCACCCCCTTCGGCCGGTGTTCGCCGTTCTCGCGCTGGTTGCATCGCTCGCTCCCGCCCGCGCGGAGGAAGCCCCGGTCTTCCGGCGCCCCTCCGCCGCCCTCGCTGCCTTAGTCGACGCGCCCCTCGCGCCCACCGTGGTCCTGAGCCCCGACCGCAGCCGACTGCTGCTACTCGACCGCCCGGGCGCACCCGACTTGGCCGAGCTCGCCGCCCCAGAACTGAAGCTGGCCGGCCTCCGCCTCGACCCCGCCACCAACGGCCGCAGCCGGGAACCGGTCCACGCCGGCCTCGCCTTCCAACCCCTCAGTGGCGGACCCGCCGTGCGCGTGACCGGACTCCCGGCGAACCCGCGGATCAGCGGCTACGAGTGGTCGCGGGACGGCCGCCACCTCGCCCTTGCCCTCCTGCGCGACAACGGCAGCGAACTCTGGCTGGTCGAGGTCGCGGCCGCCACCGCCCGGCGCCTCACCGAGCCCGGCCTCAACGCGACCTTTGGCGAACCGATGGTCTGGATCGACGACGCCACGCTCCTCCTGCGCCGGATCCCCGCCACCCGCGGCGCCGCGCCCGCCCCCGGCCGCGTCCCCACCGGGCCCGTGGTCCAGGAGAACCGCGGCCGCAAGGCCGGCGCCCGCACCTACGACGGCCTCCTCGGCAACCCGGACGACGAAGCCCTGTTCGCCCATTACGGCGACACCGAGCTCGCCCGCCTCACCCTCGACGGCCAGCTCACCCTGCTGCCCGTGCGGGGCCTCATCACCTCCGTCCAACCCTCCCCCGACGGCACCCACCTGCTGGTCGAGACCCTCCGGCGGCCCTTCTCCTACCTCGTCCCTTACTCGCGCTTCCCCGTGGACATCACGGTCCACGACCGCGCCGGCCGCAAGGTCCACACCGTGGCGTCCCTGCCCCTCAATGAGGGGATGGCCACCAACGCGGTTCGTCCAGGCCCGCGCGGCGTGGCCTGGCGCGCGGACGCCCCCGCCACCCTCAGCTGGGTGCGGGACCTCGGCCGCGGAGCCAAGCTCGCCGACGGCAGCACCCAGGCGCGGGACGCTTGGTTCACCCTCGCCGCACCCTTCAACGGCCCACCGGTCGAGCAACAGCGCTTCGAATACCGGGTGACCGGGGTGCAGTGGGGCGCCGACGACCTCGCGCTGGTAACCGAAAGCTGGAGCACCACGCGGCGCCTGCGGACCTGGCGGGTGGCGCCGGGCCAGCCCGGCGGGGAACGCACGCTCCTCTTCGACCGCACCAGCGAGGACCGCTACCGCGACCCCGGCCGGGGTGCCACGGTGCGCAACGCCTTCGGACGCCTCGTCCTCGCGCGCCGTCCCAGCGACGGCCGGATCTTCCTCACCGGCGCCGGCGCCTCGCCCGAGGGCGACCGGCCGTTTCTGGACGAATACGACCCGGCGACGCGCGAGAGCCGCCGCCTGTGGCGCTCGGCCCCGCCGCAGTACGAGGAGTTCGTGGCGTTCCTCGACGCCGACTTCACCCGTGCGCTGGTGATGCGGGAGTCCGCCGACCGGCCCGCGGATTTCTTGGTGCGCGACTACGCCAAGGGCGAGCTGCGCCCGCTGACCAGCTTCCCGCACCCGCATCCGCAGCTGACGGGGCTCACGCCCGAGGT
>JBILWD010000421.1:0-2798 GCA_044370095.1 Opitutaceae bacterium
TCCGGGGCAAAGTAAAGCGCGGGGTCGCTCCGCGGCCCGCTCGATCGCGGCGCGGAGGGCAGCGCGCTGGCCCGGAGCCGCCGCGAGGGGCTCGGGCGCCCGTTCCAGACGCAGACTCGCGGCACCGGACCCGCTCCCCCCGCTCCTCACCAGCAGCCCCCAGCCGGCCGGCAGATCGGCGGGCGCGAAGCAGTCCGGCTCGACCACCAGGTAGAGTTCGTCCGCCGCGTGGTACCGCCGGAGGCGGGAAAACTTGGTGCCGTCCCGCACGCGCCGCTCGGCCGCCTCCCGCGCCACCGCCAGCGCACGACGGCCCCGGTGCCGCAGGCCGGAGAAATCCCACGTGTCGAACTCCGGCCAGAGCGCCTCCCCGCGCCGCAACGCCGGACAGTGGGTCGCCAGCAACTCATCGAGGGCGCGGGCCCGCCGCGTCAGTTCCTCCCACCGGGCGCGCGCCGCCGCCTCGTCGTGGGCGTCGCGGCGCAAGTCCTCCCGGGACTGCTTGCACTCGAACAGCGCACACGGCCCGTCCTTCCCGCCGGCCGCGGCGACATCGGCGCGACAACCGCTCCGTGGGATCCGGACCTCGGCCGCGGCTAGGTCCAGTCCCCGGGTGCGCGCCCACGCCAGCGCAAGACGCTTGAGCTCGCGATGACGCTCGGTTTCGCCGCGGTTCACCCCGCCAGCCCTAGGGCCGGCAGGCGCGGCAACGCAATCCCCGCGGCGGAAAAATCAGCCGGCGGCCTCGGTGACGCCGCCCGTACGCAGAGCGGGATACTCCGGCACCGCCGGAGGCACTGCGGCCCGCTGGCGACGCCATTCTTCGCGGAGGCGCCGGTAGAAGCTGTTCACGCGGCGGCGGCTGGGCGCGCCCAGCAGCAGCGAGAACCAAGCCGAGCGGAAGCGGTCGGGGTGCACCCGGTAGTCGCTAAAGGCGTCCTCGATCTCCGAGGAGGAGCGGCAGTTGGCGAGATCACGCACCAGCACCCACGAGGCGGTGTAGGCGTTCCCGGTCACCAGCAGGTGCAACCGGAGGGCGACGCGCAGGCGCCACGGCAAGACCTGCGCCTTCAGGTGCCACAGGACGGCGTCGCCCTGCAGGCCTCGGGTGGTCTCGAGCATCTGGCGGAGGGAGCGGCGGACGGGGTCGGCGGAATGGTTCATAAGCAAATGGGAGTGGTAGGAACGCCCCAAGAATCCCGCCCCGCCGCCGGACCCACAATCCAACCGGGATACGTAGAGATGCGACGGACCCGGTTCGGGGACTGCGGGGACGACGGCGGGCGGTACGCACCGCGCCCCCACGCCAGCAGCCCATCCGCGATGGAAAAATCCTCGTCTGCGGCCTCTGCGCCGGCGCAAGCTGCCTCCGTGGACCCCACCCGACCCGCCGACCTCCAGAAGCCACTGGATCACTTCCGCGCGCGGACGCGGCGGCTTCGCGTGCACAGCCTTGAGCAGGCGTTGCTCGGGGTGATCGCGGTCCATCTGGTCGTGTTGCCTTGGGCGCTGGGCGCGATGCACCCGCCCGCGCAGTTCTTCAGCTTCGGCTGCTCGCTGCTCGCCTTCCTGCTCGCGCTGATCCCGCGCCACTACACGGAGGAGGAGAGCGGTTCGTCGGCCTTCCGCCTCGTGATGTGGCCGAAGCTCCTCCGGTTCCCGATCTTCTGGCTCGGCCTCGCCCTGCTGACGTACCTCGCCATCGGCGCGCTGAATCCGGCCTGGCGCTACCAAACGGACGGCAAGGCTTGGTGGATGCTCCGCTTGCAGCCGGTCCCCGGCCTCCCCGCGGGCGTCGACCTGCCCTTCGCCCAATGGGGCCCGCCCCGGATGCTAATGCTCTACGCGTCGGCGTGGCTCACCGCTTGCGCGCTCTGGACCGGCTTCACGCGGCGGCGCCCGGTACAGTTGCTCCTCGGCGTCGTCGCCGTGAACGGCCTGCTCCTCGCCCTCCTCGGCCTCGCCCAACGGCTCGTCGGCAACGGGAAAATCTTCTGGCTGCTGGAGTTCCCGGGCCGGACGCCCTTCGCCAGCTTCGTCTACAAGAACCACGGCGGCGCCTACCTCTTCCTCACCCTCGCCGTGACCTGCGGGCTCGCCGGTTGGTACTACCTCCGGGGCCAGCGCCGGATGGAGAAGTCCAACCCGAGCGGCGTGCTGGCCTTCTTCGCTACCTGCATCGCGGTCAGCATCCTCACCAGCTACGCCCGCGGGGCGACGCTAACGATGCTCGTCTTCCTCCTGCTCTGCATCGGCGGGTTCCTCCTGCACCAGTTCCGCGTCCCCGCGGAACACCGCCGCCCCATCGTCGCCTTCGCCCTCCTGCTCGTGTTCGGCTTCTTCCTTAAGACGGGCTTCGAAGCCCTCCGCTCCGGCGAGGCGTGGGACCGCATTCGCGCTGGCCTCGCCCGCGAAGACGCCTCCCTCGAATCCCGGGAATGGGCCACCCAAGGTACGTGGAAGATGTTCCAAGACCACGCTCTCTTCGGCACCGGCACGAGCGGCTTCCGGGCCCTGTTTCCGGAGTACGTGAAGCAGGACCCGCGGCTGGCCGGGATGCAGGCCCAATGGCATCAGGCCCACAACGACGTCCTGCAGTTCCCCGCCGAGTTCGGCACCGTGGGGATGATCCCGATTCTCCTCGGCCTCGGCTGGTGGCTCCTGCGGCTGGTCCGGAGTTATTTTTGGGAGAACGCGTTCAGCGTCGCCACCATCCTCGGACTGCTCCTCCTCGTCGCGTACTCTTGGTTCGATTTCCCGTTCCAGTGTCCCGCGATCCTCGTGACTTGGTGCGCGCT
>JBILWD010000422.1:0-2797 GCA_044370095.1 Opitutaceae bacterium
CCCCCTCGGCTTCGACGTCACCGCCACCCACACCGGCCCCGAGGGCGTCGAACGCGCCACGGAACCCGCCGCCCAGTGGCACGCGATCATCCTCGATGTGATGCTGCCCGGACTGGACGGCTTCGAGGTCCTCCGCCGGATCCGCGCCACCAGCGCCGTGCCCGTGCTGATGCTCACCGCCCGCGGGGACGAGACCGACCGCATCGTCGGGCTGGAGGTCGGGGCCGACGACTACCTGCCGAAAACCTTCTCCACCCGGGAACTGCTCGCCCGGCTCCGCGCCGTGCTCCGGCGCAGCAGCCTCAACGCCCGCGGCCCCGCCACCCCCGCGCCCCCCTCCGAACTGGTGGTCGGGGACCTGCGCCTCAACCTCGACGCCCGCTCCGCCGCCCTCGGCAGCCAGCCCCTCACGCTCACGCCGGTCGAATTCGACCTGCTCGCCAGCCTCGCCAAGGCCCGCGGCCGAGTGAAGTCCCGCGAGTCCCTCCTCGATGAGTGCCGCGACCGCAATTACGAGGTCTTCGACCGCTCAATCGATGTCCATATCTCCGCCCTCCGGCGCAAGCTCGGGGACGACGCCAAGGAACCCCGCTACATTCGCACCATCCGCTCGGCCGGCTACCTGCTGGCCGGACCGGAGTAACCCCTTGTCCGCGCCCGGGCTTGCAGAATCGCTGGCCCGGCGTTCCCTCGGCCAATGCTGAGACCCCTGACCTCCGTCCTCGCCCTCCTGCTCCTGGGACTGGCCGCCGGCTGCGGCCGCCCGGCCAACCCGCCCGCCGCCTCCGGCTCCGCCCCCGCCTCGGCCGCCGCTCCCGCCCAGGGTGGCCCGATGATCTGGCGCGTCGGCAACGGCGCCGAACCGCAGGACCTCGATCCCCACATCGTCACCGGCGTCCCGGAGCACAAGATCCTGATGGCCCTGTTCGAGGGCCTCCTTTCCGAGAATCCCAAGGACCTCAGCCCCGAGCCCGGCATCGCCGAACGCTGGGAAATCTCGCCCGACGGCCTCACTTACACCTTCCACCTCCGCGCCGGCGCGCAGTGGTCCGATGGCGTGCCGATCACCGCGACCACCTTCGTCCGCTCCTACCAGCGGATGCTCACCCCCGCCCTTGGCGCTGAATACGCCTCGATGCTGCACCACGTGCGCAACGCGAAGGCCTACAATGAGGGGAAGATCACCGATTTCAGCCAGGTCGGCTTCAAGGCGGTCGACGACCGCACCCTGCAGGTCACGCTGAACCAACGCACGCCCTTCCTGCTCAAGATGATCGCCACCCACTACTCGTGGTACCCGGTGCCGATCCACGTGATCGAGAAGTTCGGCGGCCTCGCCCGCAAGGGCACCGCTTGGACCCGTAAGGAGAACTTCGTCGGCAACGGCCCCTTCGTGCTCAAAGACTGGAAACCCCAGCAGGTCCTCATCGCCGCCCGCAACCCTCGCTTCTGGGACCACGCCCGCGTCCGCCTCGACGAGATCCATTTCTTCGCGGTTGAGAACCAGGACAGCGAGGAACGGATGTTCCGTACCGGCCAGCTGGATCTGACTAATGAGCTGCCGGTGGCGAAAATCGACGTCTACCGGAAGGAGTTCCCTGAGTCCCTGCGCATCGACCCCTACCTCGGCCTGTATTTCTATCGCTTCAACGTCGAACGCCCGCCCCTGAACGACAAGCGGGTGCGCCGCGCCCTCGCCCTCGCCGTCGACCGCGACAGCCTGGTCAAGAACGTCACCCGCGGCGGCCAGATCCCCGCCTACAGCGTCAGCTACCCGGGCACCGCCGGCTACACCCCCACCGCCAAGCTCTCGGGCAATATTGAGGAGGCCAAGCAGTTGCTCGCGGCGGCCGGCTTCCCCGGCGGCCAAGGGTTCCCGAAGCTCGAACTGCTGTACAACACCAGCCAGAACCACCGGCTCGTCGCCGAGGCCATCCAGCAGATGTGGCGCCGCCAGCTCGGCATCGACTTCGGCCTCCGCAACGAGGAATGGAAAGTCTACCTCGACACCACCGACGCTCGGAAATTCGACCTGCAGCGCGGCGGCTGGATCGCCGACTACGTCGACCCCCACTCCTTCCTCGAGATCTGGACCTCGGATAACCTCAACAACGACACCGGCTTCAAAAACCCGGAATACGACCGCCTCTTCGCCGCGGCCCTCGCCGCGCCAGATGACGCCGCGCGCTACGCCGTGTATCAGAAGATGGACGCCCTCCTCGTGGAGGAGCTGCCCGTGATCCCGATCTACCATTATACCCGGGTCGTCGCGATGAACCCGCGGGTCCAGGGCGTCTACCCGACGCTCCTCGACAACCACCCCTACAAGTACGTCTGGCTGCGCGACGCGGCCCGCTGAGCCGCGCCCCGGGGTCCCATTGCGGGCTTCCCCCCGGGCGTCTTTGCCGCTTCGCTCCCCCTCCCGATGCTCCGCTTCATCACGTCGCGCCTGCTGCAGTCGCTCCTCGCGCTGTTCCTCGTGATCACGGCGACGTTCTTTATGATCCGGTTCGTCCCGGGCGGTCCGTTCACGGCGGAGAAGGCGGTCACACCAGAGATCCTGCGCAACCTTGAGGCCCACTACGGCCTCGATCGGCCCCTCTGGCGACAATACCTCGACTATCTCGGCAGCCTCGGCCGCGGCGACCTCGGCCCGTCCTTCAAGTACCCGAACCGCACGGTCAACGAGATCATCGGGGACAAGCTGCCCGTCTCCGCCGAGCTGGGGGCCCTCGCGCTGGGCTTCGCCTTGGTGATCGGCATCAGTCTGGGCACCTTGGCCGCGGTCTACCGCAAC
>JBILWD010000154.1:0-8787 GCA_044370095.1 Opitutaceae bacterium
GTAGGGGATCATCTGCAGCCACGTCGGGATCACGCGGGCGAAGAGGAGCTGGTACCCGAAGGACTTCTGGAACGCCGCGGCGTCCGTGGAATTTCGCAGCAGCCGAAAGTAGGGCTCCACAAAATTCTCCTCGGAGATCATGGCGAGGTGGGTGACCCCGTACTGCCGGACCAGCGCGGCGGCCTCTTCCGCCGAGCCCGCGGAGAGGATGGCCCCGGCGGCCTTCAGCCCGGCATTATTTTCCCAGTAGAGCGTGCCCAGAGTCTTGAAGCGGCCATAGTAGCCAATGGCGGTGGAGCTGTTGGGGCTGGTGAGGACGACGAGGTCCCCCTCGGGCTGGGAAGCCCGCAGGATGCGGGCGACATCCCGGGCGAGGGCGCTGTTCGCATCCTTGGGGGAGACCCGGAGGGCAGCCAGATCCGCGCGGGCGGCCAAGACTCGCGCAATGGGCGAGGGCAAAAAGAGGGCGGCGGCCAAACCCACGGCCGCCAACGCCCGCCAGCGCCCTGGCAGGTGGTCCAATCCAACCGCGGCGAGCAGGACTCCCAGCGCGACCATGCAGGCGCTGGAATTGAGCAGCCACCGCGCCTGCATCCACGCCAGGGCGGTGAGCAACGCGATCACCAGCAGCGCGAAAAAGGCCGGCACCGGCAGACGCCGCGCCGCCAAAACCACGACGATGGCGCCGACCCAGAGCGGCAGGTGCTCCAGGAACACGACTCCGGCGATCCCGGACCAGGCGATCCCCTTCAGCGGCACCCATAGCGGCAGGAACTCCTGAATGTAGAACTTATGCAGGTCCGAGAGGAAGGGATCGGCCACCACAAAGACCCGGGGGCCCGCAATCAGGAGCGTCAGGGGTGCGAGGGAGAGCGCGAACACGCAGGTCCAGAACCCGCCATCCCAGCGCCAGCGGCGCCCGGCCGGCGCCAACCAGTAAGCGGACGCGCGCGCCATCAACTCGCCCGCCGCCCACCACGCCGCCGCGTAAAAGGGATGGTTGGCCTCCAGCCGGAGGCCCAAGTGGCCCGGAAAGTATTCCACCAAATAGAAGAAAAGGCTGAGCCCGCCACCGACCCGGCCCCAGATCCGCCACACCTCGGGGTCGAAGCGTTCCCCGGCAGCGATCGCCCGCCGGCCCAGCCCCAGCACGACGAGCAGCGCGGAGAAACCCACCACCGCAATCGAGGGCAGCACGGAAGCCGCGCTCACCCACATCCCCAGGGCGCCACTCACGGCGGAGGCGACCGCTCCGCGGCGGGCGACGGCGGCGGATACGGGCAAAAACGGCCGGCCCAGCCCCTCGGGCCGCCACCAGCCGGCCCCCATGAAGAGGGCGCCGAGGAACATCCCGAGCACGGACACGGTGAGGATCCCATGATGATCCACGTAGCTGGGAAAGAACCCCTCATAGATGCGGGGGTGCCCCACCATCGCGGCCGCCACAAACGTGCCCGCGACCAGACCGGCGCGACGCACCGTCCAGGCGGAAACAACGATGATCAGGACCAGCAGCACCGTGGGATTGACCCAGAGGGTCATCCGTTCGACCGCCCGGGGCAGCGGCGTGCCATTGATCCAATGATCCAATTTCCCGGCCAGGGCGATGATCCAACCCCAGGCGGAATTCCAATGCACCTCGCGTCCGTGGGGAGCGTTGTCGATGTCCGTGAAGCGGAGGCGGGTCTGGCGGCCCTCCGCCAAGGTCAGGGCATGCCGCACCCAGGTCTGGGCGTCAGCGGCGAACGCCGGATAGGGCTGGACCAGCGGGGTGGTTGCCGCCGCTTCACCGCGCAACCCCATCCCTCCGACTACCCCCAGGTAATCGCGGATCAGGCGGGCGTGCGAGAACATCAGGCCGCCAAGGAGAAGCCAAACCGCGACCATGACCGGCCAGCGGAAGCGGGAATGCAGAGGCTGCGAGGACATGAGGCGGAAGGGCGGCGCGGGAGAACCGCCCGCAAAGGTCGCGGGATATGATGCCGCCGCGGGACGGTGCCGAGCAAAAACGAGGCGGCACCCCGCCGGCGACGACCGGAAGGTTCTGGAGTTGCGTTGAACCTTGGTCGGCCCATCAGGTCTCCCCAGCGTGACCATGAATCCACTCTTCCGTTTGCGCCGCCTCGCGCTGCTCGCCCTCGCCACCCCGTGGGCGCTGCTGACGGAGGCCGCCGGCGCCGAGGCACCGGCACCGGCCGCCGCTCAGCCCGCTTACCTGCTGCGCCAGGTCATCCTGACCGAGAACGCCGACGCGGTGAAGGACCTCACGTATGATCCGGCGAAGGGCCTCGTCCTGGTCCCGGCCCCCTTGACGGACGCCGATCGGGCGGAGCTGACCCGGCGGCTGCAGGCGGGGGAGAACCGGGTGATTGACGAAAAGCTGCTGGCGGCGGTCGCGGCGGTGGTTGAAGCCTACCTGCGAAATCGCGGTTTCCCGATGGCGACCGCGATGGTGCCCCCGCAAAACATCGCCGCCGGGGCCCTCCGCATCCTGATCGCTTTGGGCCGGGTCCGGAGCGTCAAGTTTGAGGGTAATCGGTGGTTCAGCGATTCGCTGCTGCAGGCGAAACTGCGGATCGAGCAGGGCGGTCTGCTGCAGGTGAGCGAGCTCGAGCGCTCCCTCGCATGGACCAACAGCAACCCATTCCGCCGGATGAACTTGCACGTGGAGCCAGTCCCCGGGACAGGCGAGGCGGATTTGTTCTTCAAGGTGCAGGAGCGGTTTCCCCTGCGGTTCAGTGCCGGCTACGAGAATACCGGCAACGCGATTCTGGGCTGGGACCGGTATTCGGCGGGACTGACTTACGGTAATCTTTGGGGCGCCGATCACTTTCTTTCATATCAGGAAATGACCTCGCGGTCGCCGCGGCTGCTGCGGGCGCAGTCGGTCGAGTACCGCGCCCCCCTGCCTTGGCGCCATCTCTTCTCGCTTTCAGGATCCCACGTGCGGGTGAACCCGACCTTCTTCGATGGGCTGTTCACCCAGGTGGGGCGCAACACCAGCGTGGACGCCCGTTACGCGATCCCCTTCCGGCGGGGCGCGTGGGAGGGCGAGATCACGGGCACGCTGAGTGCGAAACGCCTCAACAATAACCTGGAATTCGGCGGGGTACCGGCGGTCACCTCGGAAATCGAGTTGTTCACGGCGAGCGCGGGCTTGGCGGCGATCCGCGGCGATCGTTTGGGCCGCTGGGTGCTTTCGGGGTCGTTGACGGCCAGTCCCGGCAATTTGAGTCGCCGGAACGAGGCGGAGCTCTTCTCAGACAGTCGACTGGGCGCGGAGCCGCGCTACTTCCTCGGGCATTTCTGGGTGCAGCGGCAGACCGTGTTGGCCGGAACCCTGATCCATACAGCCAAGCTGAGCACGCAGGTCGCGAGCGCCCGCCTGGTGCCCAGCGAGCAATTCTCCATTGGGGGGGCGAACACCGTCCGGGGCTATGAGGAACGCATCCTCAACGGGGATGCCGGTGTCTGGTTCTCTCAAGAGCTGCAAAAGCCGTTGCCTGCCATCCCCTTGGGCAAGCGCTGGCCCCGGCTCGAATCCACCGTGGTCGCCTTTTGGGACTACGGCCGGAGCTTCATCCGCCAGCCGCGGGCGAACGAAGTGCCGGATGCGTTCCTCTCCAGCGTGGGCGTGGGCGCCAAGTTCAGCGTCGGAGGCTTCCTCTCGGCGTCGGCGGAACTCGGCAAGCAGATCGAGCGGGTGGAACTGCCCGGCGCTCCCTCGCACCGGCTGCACGTGAAGGTTTCCTTCTCCTACTGAGGAACTGGGCCTCGGCGGCCCGGTCCGGTCCCCCGGCCCTGCACCGCGCCCGGCCGCGCCTGCGCCGCCGCCGCCCAGGCCGCTGCGACTTGGGTGACGATCCCGAGGAAGGCCTGCAGCACCTTGCTCTCCGGCCGCAGCCAGGCCGCGACCACCCGCACCGGCGGAAAACCCTCCAGCGGGAAGATCCGCAGGCCCGGATGGGAGCGCGCGACGTCCAGATCCAAGCTCACCCCCACGCCCTTGCCGTTCGCCACGTACCACGGCGTCAGCGCCAGGGAGGCCGAGGCCAAGGTCGAGGGCCAGCGCACCCCTCGCTCCGCCAGCACCCGGTCAAATAGCCGCGACATCCCCTCCTTGGGCCCGAGGGTCACCAGCGGTTCCTCAATGCGGCCGGGGCGATCGAGCTTGGGCAGCGAGTCCGCCCGCCGTTCCTTCGGCGCCAGCAGCACTAGGGGCACCTCCACCAGCGGCAGCACCGCCAGCCCCTCGGGCGACTGGTCCACGCCGACGATCGCCAGATCGATTTCCTGCGTGCGGACGGCATCGAGCAGTTCCTCCGTCGGTCCGGTGCGGACCTGCAGCTGGATCTCCGGGAAGGAGCGCTGCAGTTCGATCAGGCCACCGGGGAGGTACCGGCCTTGGATGTGGTCCCCGGCGCCCACCCGGAGCCGTGGGCGTTGGGCCTCGCCCTTGACCGCGGCGACCACGGCGGGGAGGTCGTGGTGCATCGCGGCCACCGTGGCGTAGAGGCGTTCGCCGGCCGGGGTGAGCGCGAAGGGCCGCCGGGTGAAGAGCGTGACGCCGAGCCCGCGCTCCAGTTCGAGCATCTGTTGGCTGAGGGCGGGCTGCTGGATCCCGTAGGGGATATGCGGCAGGGCCGCCGAAATACCCTGGTGCCGGGCAACGTGGTAAAAGAGCTGCAGGTGGTTGGCGTTGGGGATCACGGCGAACCGGCCAAAGTTTTGCGACGGAGGGAAAGGCCGAGGCGAGCGGAAAAGGGCAACGCTGCGCGGGATAGGTTCCCCCTCGCCTCCCGCGAAGCCAACCGGGCCTGGTGTAGCTGGGGCGCGTCGCCCCGGCCCGTGCCGTCGGAACGGCCGACGCGGGTAGCCCTTCCGCGGCGCGGACGGGAGCGAATCGCTCCGAGGAATAGGTTCTCGTATCCCCCACCGGGGCGACGCGCCCCGGCTACATCGAGCCGCGGCGATTCAGTCTGTATCGAGCCGCGGCGATCCAGCTTACCCGAACCGCACGCCTCAATTCACCCGCTCCGGACGCGCGGTCTCGCCCGTCATCCGCTCCGGCAGGCGATAGACCTCGCCCTCCCGCGTACAGAAATACAACGCCGAGGTCGTCGGCTCCAGCGGCGAACCGTCCGCCCATAACGCGTAAAACCCCGGATCCGCCGCCACCGGCTGGCGCGCGTACGAATGATTGTACCGCGAGCCCGAAGTCAGCGTGCGCCCGCGCGTCCACGTCACGCCCTCGTCGCGACTCAGCCACATTACCATCTCGCCGCCCGTGCCCCAAGGCTGCGGCCCCGGATCGGAAGGCGCGATGATCCGCCACGTGCCGTCCGGCTCCAGGTACAGCGTCCCGTGATCATAGTTATGATCCGAAGTGAAACACGGCCGGATCACCCACTCCTGGCCCGTCCACCGGGCGGTCCACCATTGGAAGGGCCCCGACGCAGGTCCGGGATTGTAGCCCTTGGACGTCAAATAGAGGACCACCGGGTGGCCGGCGGGCGTGAAGGCAAGTTCCTTCAGGTACACGCTCAGGTCCTCCGCCCGATAGTCGCGCACGAGCGCCGGATTGGCAGCGTCGCGCAGCGGCGGGGTGACGACCTGGCCGGAGACGGTCGTCCACGTGGCGCCGGCGTCGCGGGTTTCGAGATAATAGAGGTTGGTGCGATAATTGAGGCCGGTGCCGCTCCGCCCGTGGTCGGGATGGAGGTCGAAGGCGGTGGCCACGCGGTCCGTCTGCCCCTGGCGGGCGGTGAGCTGGTAATCGCCGCGCTCCAGGTGGGCGAGCAGGCGCGGTGGCGTCCAGGTGCGGCCGTCGGCGGAGGTCTTCCAGTTGAGGGTGCGCTGGCCCTGGACGTAGAGCGTATGGAGGAAGAGGAAGCGGCGGGACTCCGGGAGGTACCAGGGCTGGGTGTAGGAGTAGTTGGTGGTCTCGATCAGTTCCCACTCCGTGATGTCGTAGGGGCGGCGCGAGCGGTGCAGGTAGGAGGGGCGGGAGGTGCCGTGGGCAGAAGAGAAGACGAAGAGGTGGCCGGCGGCATCGATCGCGAGCGTGGGGTTGTCGTGGGCGTCCTCGGTGCGTTTCTGGAGGATGCGGACGGGCCGGGGGACGGTGCCGGTGGCGTGGTCGTAATAGGAGACGAGGTGCTGGAGTTCGTCGCCGCGCTCCGAGACGTTGCCCGCGGAGCCGCCGAAAACAAAGAACGTCTTCCGCTGGGCGGGGACGTGAATGGCGATGGGCATATGCCATTGCGGGTAGGTGGCGAAGCCGCCGCTGTACTTGTAGCGGTGGGGGCCGGGGAGGGGCTGGTTCATGTACCAGATGCCGCGGTAGCCATCCGCGACGGTGGTGCGGAGGTCGTCGGGCGGCCGCGGCGGGGTGGCGGCGGGGAGGCACGAGGCGAGCAGCAGGAGGGGTACGCTGAAGCGCATGTCGCACGCTGGCACGGGCGGACGCCGGAGGGCAATGCCGGGGGCGGGGCGGCGCTTCGGCGCGCTCAAGGAGGGCAACGGCTCGGTGTAGCTGGGGCGCGTCGCCCCGGCTCGTGCCGCCGGAGAGGCCGACGCGCGCAGCCTTTCCGCGGGCGCGGATGGGAATGAATCGCTCCGCGGAAGCGGTTCCCGTTTTCCTGTCCGGGGCGACGCGCCCCGGCTACAACGAGCCCCGGTTACAAGGCCCGAGGCGACGCTGGCCACCGGCTACACCGAGCCCCCCGCGGCCCCTCCGGGTCCGAACGGCCTGCCTCCAGTGTGCATCCAATGTGCTTCCAATCCTCCGCTAATTCCGGCGGGCCCGTCCGGGACGCGCCGCCCGCATTTCCCACCATTTTCCCGCGGGCGTGGCACGGAAGGTGCTTCCTCGGGAGCGGCAGAATGTGCCCGCGCGGAATGGATTTATCTCGACCGCGGCCCGGGCTCAGGACGCCTTAACCCTACCCAACTCAGCTCCACCCATATGCCCAAGTACAAACTGGAATACATCTGGCTCGACGGCTACACCCCGCTGGCCAACCTCCGCAGCAAGACCCAGATCAAGGAATTCAAGAGCTTCCCGAAGCTGACCGAACTCCCCGACTGGGGCTTCGACGGCAGCTCGACCCGGCAAGCCGAGGGCAAGAGCTCCGACATCGTCCTGAAGCCCGTCGCGGTCTTCCCGGACTCCACCCGCAAGAACGGCGTGCTCGTAATGTGCGAGACCTACCTCCACACTGGCGTCGCCCACCCCTCGAACTCCCGCGCCACCATCCCGGATGATCCGGGCACCTGGTTCGGCTTCGAGCAGGAGTACTTCTTCTTCGAGGACGGCGCGCCCCTTGGCTTCCCCCCGGGCGGCTTCCCCGAGCCCCAGGGCCCGTACTACACCGGCGTCGGCTACAAGAACGTCGGCGCGGTGGCCCGGAAGATCGTCGAGGAGCACATCGACATCTGCCTCGACGCCGGAATCAACATCGAGGGCATCAATGCCGAGGTCGCCAAGGGCCAGTGGGAGTTCCAGATCTTCGGCAAGGGCTCCAAGAGCGCCGCCGACCAGATGTGGGTCGCCCGCTACATTATGTCCCGCCTCTGCGAGCAGTACGGCATCGACGTCGAATGGCGCTGCAAGCCTATCCGCGGGCCCTTCGACTCGCCGCTCGACTGGAACGGCTCCGGGATGCACTCGAACTTCTCCACCAAGCATATGCGCGAGGTGGGCGGGAAGGCCTACTTCGAGAAGCTGATGGCCGCGTTCGCGAAGCACGTCGATGAGCACATCGCGGTCTACGGGCCGGAGAACCACCTCCGCCTCACCGGCCTGCACGAGACGCAGTCGATCGACAAGTTCAGCTACGGCGTCGCCGACCGCGGCGCGTCGATCCGCGTCCCGCACAGCTTCGTCAACAACGGCTACAAGGGTTACCTTGAGGATCGCCGCCCGAACTCCGCCGCCGACCCGTATTTGGTGGCCGGCCGGATCCTGCGCACGATCCAGACGGTCCCGACGAAGTAACGTCCGGCTGCGCTCTAACCCAGGACCGGGCATTTCGCCCGGTCCTTTTTTGTGCCCAGCCGCCGCGGCCTTGGCAGCGGGTCACGCAGGGCCAAGGGTCTGCCAGTCCTCACACCGCAGGCCGGGAACGCGGGAGAACTCCTCGGTGTTGTGGGTGACCAAGATGGCCCCCAAGCGGAGAGCCTGTGCCGCAATCAGAGTGTCGAAAGAACCAATCATCCGGCCACTGCGCTCCAATACCGCCCGCAGTCGCCCATAGCCGGCGGCGTCCTCAGGCGAGAACTGCTCGATCGGGACGGAGAGCGTCAGGGCTTCAATGCGGGAACGATGCCGGGCCAACCCTGACTTTGCGGCCCCATACTCCAGTTCCGCCAACACAATGGCCGAAAGTCGGACCTGCGGGAAGGCGGCGGCGAAACGCGCCAGCAACCCCTCGTCACGCCGCCGGAAGAAGACGGAGAAGGCGTTGGTGTCCGGGAGGAACGGGGTCACTCGGCGAAGACCCGCGGCACGTCGGCGGCGGGATGCCCGCAGGCCTCCGGGAAGTCCGGACAAGAACCCGCGAGGTTCAGCAACCGCCGGCGCCGCGCCTCGAGGTCACCCTGCGGCCGAATCCGCCCCGTCCCGTCCTTGGGGCGGCGTAACGAAACCGCCGTGCCCGGAAAGGGGAACTCCTTGGGCAGGCGGAGCGCTTTCACCCCGCGGCTCTGGGTTGATTTGGCCTTCGTCTTCATACCCCCAACCTGAAATCGCCGCCACCTACGTCAAGCGCCCGGGGCCTCGCGCGA
>JBILWD010000155.1:0-8779 GCA_044370095.1 Opitutaceae bacterium
CACGGCCTGGCCGTCCCGGAAGTGCCGGATGGGGTTGCGCAGGCCGGCGGCCTCCAGGTTCTCCCGGATCAGGATCGCGTGGCCCTCGTCGTCGTCGGCGATCAGGATGGTGGGCGAGGTGGTCATAACGCTTCCGGGGCCGCCTGGACGGCGGGCAGCGAGAGGCGGAAAGTGCAGCCGCCGCCCGGGGTGTCCTCAACCCAAATTCGTCCTCCCTGCCGCTCGACGACGCGCTGGGCGATGGTCAGGCCCAGGCCCTCGCCGGGCGCGGCCTCGGGATCGAGCCGGTGGAAGATCTCGAAGACCTTGGCGCGGTGCTCGGGGGCGATGCCCCGGCCGTTGTCTGCCACCGCGTACTCCGCCTTGCCCGCGCGGAGTTCCCCCGTGACGCGCACGCGCAGGCGCCGGTCCGGGGCGCGGTACTTGAGGGCGTTATCCAGCAGGTTGGCGAAAACCTGGTTGGTCTGCACGAGGTCGCCTACGCAGGTTGGAAGCGGGTCGACGGCCACCTCGGCGCCGGCCTCGTCGAGCTGGAAGCGCATCGCGGCGACGACCTCGGCGAGGATGCCGTTGAGGTTGAGTGGGCGCGGGTGGAGGGCGACGCGGCCGAGGCGCGAGTAGCGCAGGAGGCCGGAGAGCAGGGTGTCCATCCGATGGATCCCGGCGTTGATGAAGCGGAGAGCCTGGGGGATGGCTTGGTCGAGCGGGGCGTGCAGGGCGGAGGCGGGGATCCGGCCTTCTGCGTCGGGGGCGACGGCGGCCGCGCGCAGGGTGTCGCAGGCGCGCTGGAGCTGGCGGCCGAAGCCCTGGATGTTGACGAGCGGGGAGCGGAGGTCGTGGGAGACGGTGTAGACGATCGCCTCGAGCTCCCGGTTCTTCTCGGCGAGCTCCGCGGCGACGCGCTGGAGTTGCTCCTGGTCGGCCTTGCGCGGAGTGATGTCGGTGCGGATCGCGATAAATTGCTCGGGTCGGCCGTCGCTCCCGCGGAAGGGGAAGATGGTCGTGTCGACCCAGTAGCAGCTGCCGTCCTTGGCCCGGTTGCGGATTTCGCCGCGCCAGACCTCGCCGCAGCGGATGGTGGTCCAGAGCGTGCGGAAGAAGGCGGGCGGGTGGTGCCCGGAGTTGATGATGCGGTGGTCCTGGCCGAGCAGCTCCGCGCGGGAGTACTGGGAGATCGCGCAGAACTTTTCGTTGACGTAGGTGATCCGCCCCTGCGCGTCGGTGATCGCGACGATCGAGTGCGCGTCGAGCGCAGCCTTGAGATCGGCGAGCTCGCGGAGCCGTTCCGGCGCCGCGGGTCCCGGGGGCGGCAGGGGAGGGGAGGCGGGTGCGGCGGGATCCATCGCCGCAGGCTGGGCTGGGGAACGCCGTGCGGCAAGGGCGAGGCGGCAACTAGGGAATTCTCTTAGCGAGATGCCGCCCGGGCACCAATTACGGGGACGGCAAGAAATGACTAGGCTGGCGCCAATATGGATCCCGTCCCCTTTTCCTTCCCCGCTCCCACCGCCCTCGCCACGCCCGCGGCCGCCGGCCGGCCCGCCGCCAAGGGGGACGACGTCGTCTCTCGCCTCCAGCAGTCCGAACTGTTCCGCGACTACCAAGACGCCTTCCAGACCGCGACCGGCTTGCCGCTGACGCTGCGCCCGGCGGGTTCCTTTCAGCCGCCGTTGTACGGCTGCCGGCTGACGAACGCCTTCTGCGCCCTGATGACCGGCACCAGCCGCACTTGCGCGACCTGCCTCCAAGTGCAGCAGGAGGCGGAGGCCGGAGCCCTGACCGGGGCCAAGACCGTGCAGTGCTTCTCGGGGATGAGCGAGTCCGTGGTGCCCATCCGGGTCGGCGAGCAGGTCATCGCGTACCTGCAGACCGGCCAGGTCCTGCTGCGCGCGCCGTCGGAACGGGCCTTCCAGGCGGCGCTAGCGCAGCTTGCCCGCTGGGGCGCGGAGGTGGACGTCAAGGCCTTCCGCGACGCGTATTTCGCGACGCGGGTGCTGCCGAAGACGCGTTATCTCGCCGCCCTGCGGCTGCTGGGCAGCTTCGCGCACCACCTCTCGCTGCTCACCAACGAACTGGTGCTGCGCTCCGCCGCGGCCGAGCCGCCCGCGGCCGCGCGCGCCCGCGCGTTCATTGCCGCCCACCTCGGCGAGCCCCTCGCGCTCGAGCAGGTCGCGCGCGCGGCGAACATGAGTCCCTTCTACTTCTGCAAGGTATTTAAGCAGGCGACGGGGCTCACGTTCACCCATTACGTGGCGCGCGCGCGCATCGAGCGGACGAAGCAGCTGCTCCTCAACCCGCATATGCGGATCAGTGAGGCCGCCTACGAGGCCGGGTTCCAGTCGCTCTCCCAATTCAACCGCGTCTTCCGCCGCATCGCGGGCGAGTCCCCCACGCGTTACCGCGCCCATCTGCACGGCGCGGGCGCCCGGCACCCGATGCCGTTCGCGGCCTGATCCGACGCAGGATCCGCGCCGCTCCCGCCAAGCCCCGCTGCGTCCCGCCCGTCCGCTCCCGCTAAACTCCTTCCTCCACCTCTCCTCCCTTCCACCCATGAGAAAGCCGCGTCCCGTCGTCCCCGCCCCCGAACCCACCGAGGCCCAGATCCAGCACGAGGCCTACCGGCTCTGGCTGGAGGAGGGCCGTCCCGCCGGCCGAGACTTAGAGCACTGGCTCGCCGCGCGCGAACTGCTCCGCCACCGCCACGGGCGCGCCCCGGCCGTCGCCGAATCTCACCCCGCCCCCGCCGTCCCCGCCGCCTGACCTCGATGGACGTCGTACCCCTGACCCTCACGATCAGCATCTGCCTGGTCTTCACCTTCATCGTCTTCTTCCTGCGCGAGCAGGCCCGGGGACGCCTCAGTAGCCCGGAGCGCGACTCGCTCCTGCCCCTCGCCGGCGAACGCGGGATCGTCCGCGACGCCGCTACCCCGCGCCGCTGAACCCCGCCCCGCCGCCCGATGCCCGCTCCCGTCACGATCGAATTCAACGACCGGGTCGTCCGCCAGTTCATCCTCGCCACCGTCCTTTGGGGCGTCGTGGGGATGCTCGTGGGCGTCCTGGTCGCCACCCAGCTCAACTTCTGGCAAGCGAACTTCGCCACTTCTTGGCTGACCTTCGGCCGCCTGCGCCCGCTGCACACCAACGCGGTCATCTTCGCCTTCGTGGGCAATATGATGTTCGCGGGGGTTTACTACTCGACGCAGCGGCTGGTGAAGGCGCGCCTCGCCAGCGATTTCCTCTCCCAGCTCCACTTCTGGGGCTGGCAGGCGATCATCGTCGCCGCCGCCATCACCCTCCCGCTCGGCCTCACGCGCGGGAAGGAGTACGCCGAGCTCATCTGGCCGCTCAACGTGGCCGTCGCGTTCATCTGGGTGGTGTTCGCGGTGAACTTCTTCTGGACCCTCGCCCGGCGCCGCGAACCGAGCCTCTACGTCGCGATCTGGTTCTACATCGCGACCATCGTCACCGTGGCGATGCTCTACATCGTCAACCACCTGTCGCTCCCCACCAGCCTCACCCACAGCTACCCGCTGTTCGGCGGCGTGCAGGACGCGCTGGTGCAGTGGTGGTACGGGCACAACGCGGTCGCGTTCTTCCTCACCACCCCGATCCTCGGCATCATGTACTACTTCCTGCCGAAGGCGGCGGGACGCCCGGTCTATTCCTACCGACTGTCGGTGGTACACTTCTGGTCCCTCGTCTTTGTCTACATCTGGGCCGGGCCCCACCACCTCCTCAACACGGCGCTGCCGGACTGGTTGCAGACGCTCGGGATGACCTTCTCCCTGATGCTCTGGGCCCCCTCGTGGGGCGGGATGCTCAACGGCCTCCTGACGCTCCGCGGCGCCTGGCACCTGCTGCGCACCGACCCGGTGCTCAAGTTTATGGCCGCCGCGGTCACGTTCTACGGGATGGCGACCTTCGAGGGACCGCTGCTCTCGATCAAGTCGGTGAACGCCCTCGGGCACTACACCGACTGGATCATCGGCCACGTGCACGGCGGCGCCCTCGGCTGGAACGGCTTCATGGCCGCGGGGATGATCTACTGGCTGCTGCCGCGCCTCTGGGACCGCCCGCTGCACTCGGTCGCACTCGCCAATCTCCACTTCTGGCTCGGGACGGTCGGCATCCTGCTTTACCTGGGTGCGATGTGGGCGAGCGGGATCACCCAGGGGTTGATGCTCGGCGCCACTACCGAGGGCGGCACGGTCCTCGCGTACCCCAACTTCCTCGATACCCTCAACACCATCCGTCCGCTGATGCTGATGCGTGTGATCGGCGGCACGCTCTACCTCGCGGGCTTCCTGCTCCTCGCCTACAACCTCTGGCGCACGCTGCGCGGCGCGCGGCCGGTGGACGGCACCGTGGAAGTGATGGCGGAACCGGCCGCGCCCGACGCCGCCGGCCGCCTCGGCCTGCTGGCCACGTTCCTTAATCCGCCGGTCCTGTTCTCGGTGCTCGGTACCGGCTTCGCCTGTGCGTGGATGTGCGGCGGCGACGCGGTCAGCGTCCTCGGCCTCGGCGGGCTCCTCCTCAGCACCGCCCTCGCGCTGGCGCACTGGCAGTCCCGCGGCCGCGCCTGGGCCGGCTGGTACGACCGCCTGCTGGTCAACTCCGCGCCCTTCACGGTGCTTACCTTCATCGCGGTCGCCGTCGGCGGCCTCGTGCAGATCATCCCGCTGGCCGTCGCCCACAAGGCCGCGAATGTCGAGGACCGCCGGCAGGTGCCGTACACGCCGCTCGAGCTGGCCGGGCGCGACCTCTACGTGCGCGAGGGTTGCTACACGTGCCACTCGCAGATGATCCGCACGCTCGTGCCCGACGTCCTGCGCTACGGCGATTACTCGCGGCTCGGCGAGTCGATCTACGACCACCCATTCCAGTGGGGTTCGCGGCGCACCGGGCCGGACCTCGCCCGCGTCGGCGGCAAGTACCCCCACATCTGGCACCTGCGCCATATGGAGGACCCGCGCGCGACTTCGGCGGGTTCGAACATGCCCGCCTACCCGTGGCTGCTGGTGAACGACACCGACGTCGCCGCGCTGCCCGGTCGCCTCGCCGTCCAGCGCACCCTCGGCGTCCCGTACCCGGAGCAGACCCCGGCCGAGGTGCTCGCGCAGGTGGACCGCCAGGCGCGGGCCATCGCCGACGACCTCCGCGCCGCGGGCGCGACGGTGCAGCCAGGCCGCGAGATCATTGCGCTCATCGCCTACCTGCAGCGGCTCGGCCGCTCCGAGGAGGTCGGTGCCGCGCGGCCCGCCCAGTGATTCCCCCGCTATGTTCCGCCGCCTCCTCCTCGAACCGCACGCCGCGCTCTTCACGTTCGTGGCCTTCCTGACCGCCGCCTCGATCTACTGCTCCGTGACGTGGCGCGCCCTGCGGATGGGCCGCGCCCAGACGGACCATTTCGCCCGGCTGCCCTTCGCCACCGCCACCCCTTCCGCCCGCCATGACGCCCCTCCCTCCCGAACCGCCTGAAGAGGACCGGATCCGGCCGCACGTTTACGACGGCATCCAGGAATTCGACAAGCGCCTGCCCAATTGGTGGCTCTACACGCTTTACGTCACGATCGTGTTCTGGGTCGGCTACTGGGCCTACTTCGAGTGGTTCCGCGCCGGGCCGACCAGTGCGCAGGAGGTCGGCGCGGAACTGGCCCGCATCGAGGCCGCGCGCCTCGCTACGGCCCAAGTGGATGACCCGACGCTCTGGCAGATGAGCCGCAACCCGGCGGTCACCACCGCGGGCCGCGCGGTGTACGACGCCAACTGCGGCGCCTGCCACCTCGCGAGCCTCCGCGGCAAGGCGGAGAGCCCGATCGCGATCGGGCCCGACCTCACGGACAACGTGTGGGTGTACGGTGGCCGTCCCGTCGAGGTGCACGCGCTCATTACCAAGGGCGTGCTGGCGAAGGGGATGCCCACGTGGGGTCCGGTGCTCGGTCCCCGCAAGATCAGCGAGGTCACGGCCTTCTTGCTGAGTCGCCACCGCGAGGGCGATCCAATCGTCCTGCAACCGCCGTCCACGCCGTGAGCCTCACGCAGGACCCGCCGGCCGCGGCTCCGGCCGGCCCCGGCCGCGCGGTCCCCGGGCGCGTCGCACCAACGCGCCCGAACCGCGACTCGGTCACCACGATCCGCCCCGACGGCTCCCGGCCCTACCTGCACCCGTCGGCCACGCAGGGGCGCTTCACCGTGGCGCGCCGCGTGGTCGCGCTGACGCTGCTGGTGACCTACCTCGCGTTGCCCTGGATCCAGATTAACGGGCACCCGGCCGTCTTCCTCGACGTGGCGCGGCTGCGGTTCCACCTCTTTGGCCTCACCCTCGCCGCGCAGGACCTCTGGCTGCTGTTCTTCGTGTTCACCGGGGTGGGCTTCTCCCTGTTCTTCGTTACCGCGCTCTTCGGCCGGATCTGGTGCGGCTGGGCTTGCCCGCAAACGGTGTTCCTCGAGCACGTTTACCGGCCGATCGAGCGCCTGATCGAGGGGGACGCGATGGCCCGTCGGGCGCTGGACGCCGCGCCTTGGTCGTGGCGCAAGTTCCGGCTGCGGGCCCTCAAGCAGGCGGTCTACGTGCTGCTTTCCGCGGTCTTCACCCACCTGTTCCTCGCCTACTTCGTCTCGCTCCCGGAGGTCTGGGCGATGGTGCAGCAGGCCCCCTCGGAGCACTGGGGTGCCTTCGTCTTTATGGCGGGCTACACTGGGCTCACCTACTTCGTCTTCTCTTGGTTTCGCGAACAGGTCTGCATCGTCCTCTGCCCGTATGGCCGGATGCAGTCGGTGCTGACGGACGAGCACACGCTCGCCGTTGGCTACGACTCGAGGCGGGGGGAGCCGCGCGGCTACGGCGCGGGCGCCGGGGACTGCGTCGACTGCGGCCGGTGCGTGCAGGTCTGCCCGACCGGGATCGACATCCGCCAGGGATTGCAGCTCGAGTGCGTCGGCTGCACCGCGTGCATCGACGCCTGCGCTCCGGTGATGGCGAAGCTGAACCGGCCGCGGGGGCTAATCCGTTACGACTCACTGGTGGGTTTCGCCGGTGGGCGCACCCGGTGGCTCCGGTCCCGCACGGGGCTGTACTTCGCGCTGCTGCTCGCGGGAGCGGCCGTCGGCTCGTGGGCGCTGACCACCGTCCGACCGGCATCCTTCGGAGTCACGCGGATGACTGGAGCGCCGTACATTGTCGACGGGGCGACGGTGAGGAACCAGTTCCTAGTGCGGGTGGTGAACAAGCGGAACGTGCCGGCGCGGTTCCGGATCGAGCTTCCGGGCGCCCCGTCCGGCCTGCGGCGCACGGGCCTCGAGGATGAATTGGAGGTGGCGCCGCTCGGCGAGGTAGTGCGCCCGTTGGTGCTGCAGCAGGGGCGGGCGGATTACAGGGGCCGGTTCCACCTCCGGGTCGAGCTGCGGGACGCGGCGGGGACGTTCCGCCTGAGCCGCGAGGTGGAGTTCCTTGGGCCTGAGGCCGGTGTCCGCCGGGGGGAGGTGCGCGATGGAGCCCGCTGAGGCCGCGCCCGCGCCGCGCTCGCGGCTCTGGTGGTGGTTTGTCTCTGCCTTCGCGGTGCAGTTGGCGGCTTGGGGCGTGTGGCTGACGATCGCCGCCCGGCATCCGGTGCAGGACGTCCCGCTCGTCCGCGCGCGGTGAACCCGATGGACCTCGCCGCCGTCAACTCACCCGCCGCCGCTTTCGCCGCCGGCCTCTTCACGAGCCTGCACTGCGCGGGGATGTGCGGTCCGCTGGCCTGCGCTTTACTGCCGGCGCGGGCCGGCGCAGGTTCGGCGCAAGCAGTGGCGACGGCCTACCACGGTGCCCGCCTCGCGGCCTACGGATTGCTCGGGGCGGTCGCGGGGGGACTCGGGGCGGCGCCGCTCGGCTGGGTCGCGGGGGCGGCCGCGCGCTGGCTGCCCTGGCTCACGGTGCTGCTCTTCGTCTCCCTCGCGCTCGGCTGGGAACGGCACCTGCCGCGGGTCCCGCTGCTGGCGCGCGGGCTGGGGCGTATGCACGGGTGGGCGCGGGGGATGGACCGCACGCGGGCGGCCGCGACCCTCGGGTTCGCCACGCCGCTGCTCCCGTGCGGGCCGCTCTACTTCATCCTCGCGCTGGCCCTGTTGTCGGGGTCCGCGGTACGCGGGGCGACCTGGCTGCTGGCGTTCGGGTGCGGCACGATTCCGCTGCTCTGGCTGGCGCAGTCGCGGTTGGGCCGGTTGCAGGCGCTACTCTCGCCACGCGGGTTGGCTCGCCTGCGGGTGGGGCTCGCGCTCGCCGTCGCGCTGACGGCCGGCTGGCGCCTACGCGCGACCTTCGGGTTGCCCGGGCCCGATCCCACCCACTTCGTCTGCCACTGAGATGAGCGCCACCGCCGTCCTTGAGCCGGAATGCCGCCCCGCCGCCGCCGCGGCCACGGCCTGCCGGCATTGCGGGGCCCTGCTGTCCGGGGCCGCGGCGCGGGCGAGCGGCTTCTGCTGCAGCGGGTGCGGCTACGTCCATCATCTGGTGCACGCGCAGGGTCTCGGGGACTACTACGGGCTGAAGGACGCGGTCACCGTGCCAGCGGACCCGGCGGTGTTCCACCCCCGCGACTACGCGTGGCTCGCGGCTCTGCAGCGCGCCGCGGAGACTTCGGCCGGAGCTGCCCGCCCGGCGGAACTCACGCTCGGGATCCAGGGCATCTCGTGCGCGGGCTGCGTCTGGCTGATCGAGCGGGTCAACCAGGGTTTACCCGGGGCGGGGGAGATCGTGGTGAACCCCCAGTACGGGACCCTGCGGCTTCGCTGGTGGCCGGGG
>JBILWD010000423.1:0-2791 GCA_044370095.1 Opitutaceae bacterium
GCCCGCGGCGGACCCTGGCCTCGCTGACGCGGTGGCCCAGCTGGTTAAGGCGATCACTTATCCCCGCCTCGACGTGTGCCGCGAGTCGTACCGCGAGGTGGGACCGGACGGTTCCTGCCGGCGGCAGCTGGCGGCGCAAGCGCGCCGGCGGATCAGCGGCACGCACTGCGTGGACTGCCCGCACTGGCTGGCCTTCGGTCCCGCCGAGCACGAGGCCTGGCTGCGCGCGGCTTGGCGATCGGATCCAGCCGAGTTTGCCGCGGACCGCGGAGTTTTTCTGCCGGAGGATTTCCGCGCGCTGCGACGCCTGCTTTCCTGCCCGCAATAAATGTGCGATTGCCTTCTACGTAGAAACGCTTAGCCAACTTTTCTCATCCCCCTTATCCATGCGAAAACTCCGTGCCGTTCTGATCGAAGACGAGACCATGTTTCGTCAGCTCATCCTCCTGACGCTCGGCAAAGTGAAGGATCTCCAGGTCATCGGGGAGTATGGGTTGGGCCGGCCGGGGCTTGAATTCTGCCTGCGGGAGAAGCCGGACCTGCTGGTGGTCGACCTCGTCTTGCCCGATATCAACGGCATCGAGGTGGCCCGCGAGGTGCGCAAGGCGCTGCCGGACACGAAGATTTTGGTGATCACGGCGCACCCCAGCGAGCGGCTGCCGGCCGAGTTGATGGTGCTCGGCGTAAGCGGCTACGTCGACAAGACCGAGCCGATCGAGTTCGTGCTCAGCGCGGTTGAGACGGTGCGCGACGGCGGGATGTTTTTTGCAAGCAAGGTGCGGGGGAAGACGACGGGCAGCGGGATGCTGATCGGCCGGCCGCCCCTCGAGAATCCGCTCACCGAGCGGGAGAAGGAGATCGCGAAACTAGTCGCGAGCGGCCAGCTTTCGAAGGAGATCGCGGCGCAGCTCGGGCTTTCGGTGCGCACGGTGGAAAAGCACCGCGCGAACATTATGGAGAAGATCGGGGTGCGCGAAGTCGCCAGCCTCACCCGCTGGTGCATCCAAGCCGGGATGGTCGACGGCTGAGGCCGTCCCCCGTCACTCGCGGGCGAATTCCTGCAGGACGGCGGCCACGGCCGCGAACTCCGCCTCGATGGCGGCGAATTCCTGAGAGGTGAGATCCCCGCCCTTTTCCTCCGCGAGGCGGTCTTCCAGCAGCGCTAGCCGGGCGGATAGCTCGTGCATGCCGATCAGACGCGTATTGCTCTTCAGGCTGTGCGCCTGCCGGTGCTGGGTGCGGCGATCGCCGCTGGCCAACTCGATCAGGGACTGGGGAAAGTCACGCAAGAAGGTCCGGACCAGCGTCCGCACGTTCTCGTGGCCCAAGCCTTCGGCGAGGTCAGCGAGTTCGGCGGTCGGGGGTTGCGTCGTCATGCCCCCGAGATTCCGGTCCACGGGGCTCTCGGCAAAACAAAAAACCGGCGGCGACTACGCCCCGCGCAGGCGGGTGAAAAGCCTGCAATAACGCCTTGTTTCCAGCGCCTTGCGCGAACGCCTTTTTAGGCGAGGCGGTCGAGGGCTTGGCCGGTGAGGCGGCAGAGTTGCCACTCCGGCAGACGCTGCGCGCCGAGGCTCTCGTAGAAGGCGATCGCGGGCGCATTCCAGTCGAGGACGTTCCATTCAAGGCGTCCGCAGCCGCGTGCCCGGGCGATGCCCGCCACGTGGCGCAGGAGCGCGCCGCCGATGCCCCGGCCGCGGAGCGCGGGCGTCACGAAGAGATCCTCGAGATGGATACCGGGGCGGGCGAGGAAGGTGGAGTAGGTTGAAAAGAAGAGAGCGAAGCCGGCGGGCTGGTTGTCCCAGAGCGCAAGGACACACTCCGCGGCCGGAGTTCCTGCGGCGGGGAAGAGCGTCGTGCGCAGCCGTGCCTCGGTTGCCTCGACCTGATCGAGCAGGCGCTCGTAGGCCGCGAGGTCGCGGATAAAGCCGAGGATGACCGGCACATCGGCCGGGGTGGCGGGGCGCAACTGCAGAGACATCCGCGCGATCCCGGTCAGATCGCGGCCGAAAAGCGAACCTTTCGCCGGGCGGGCCCCGTGAACCCGGAGCGACTCAAGGTTTGCGGAACAGGTAGTGGCTTACGATCCACTCCTCGCCGTCGCGGTAGCCCCAGAGTTCCGCACAGGCGAGGTAGAACACCCGCCAGTAAGCCCACCAGCGGATCTCCTGGCCGGCGCCGTAGGTTTGCCGGAAGAGCGGCAGGATCTCGGCACGGTGCCGGTCCATATTTCGCAGCCAGTCCTCTGCGGTGCGCTGGTAATGACGGCCATTGACCTTCCAATCGGCCTCGAGGCGCAGGTCGTCCTGAAAGGCGAGCAGCAGGTCGTGGGACGGCATCTGGCCGCCGGTGAAGAAATACCGCGACATCCAGTCCGTCGCATCCCGCGCCACGAAGTGATACGCCAGCCGCTGGTGGGTGAAAATGTGCACGAACAGCAGGCCGCCGGGGCGGAGCCAAGCCGCTACCTTCGCGAGCAGGCGCTGGTAGTTTTTCATATGTTCGAACATCTCCACGGAGACGACGCGGTCGAACTGCGCGCCGGGCAGCTCGAGCGTGTTCATATCCTGAGTCAGAATGCGGACGTTCGTGAGGCCGCGCCGGCGGGCCTCCGCCTCGATGTGTTCCCGCTGGGTGCGCGAGTTCGAGACGCCGGTGATGCGGGCGCGGGGGAAGCGCTCCGCGAGGTAAAGCGAGAGCGAACCCCAGCCGCAGCCGAGCTCGAGGATGTCCTGCCCGTCCGCGATCCGCGCCCGTTCGACGTAGAGCGCGAGCATCAGTTCCTCGGCTT
>JBILWD010000424.1:0-2777 GCA_044370095.1 Opitutaceae bacterium
GGCGGCGGGGACGTGCGGGTCGTCTACTACATCTCACCGCAGATCTGGGCCTGGAAGGCGCGGCGCCGCTTCACGATGGCGCGCGACCTCGACGCGTTGGCCGTGATCTTTCCCTTTGAGCCGGCATGCTACGCAGACACACCGCTGCCCGTCGAGTTCGTGGGGCATCCGTTCCTGGATCCCGGGCATCGGGCACCGGTCGCTGCGGATCCTACTGGTCCCGTGCTGCTGTTGCCGGGCAGTCGCCGCCAGGCGGTCACGCGGATATTCCCCCAACTGCGCGCCGGGTTTTTGGCGTCGGGCCGGCCGCGTGCGGTTGCGCTGCACCCTGGAGGGGAAATGCCGCGGTTGCTCGCCTCGGCGGGGCCGATGCTCGGGATCGAGGTGCGGGAAGTGCCGCGGGCGGAGGCGCCACCGGTGGGCGCCTCCGCCGTGCTGATGTCGAGCGGGACGATGTCCCTCGAGTGCGCTCTGGCGGGGATTCCCGGGGCGATCGCTTATCGCGCTCACCCTGTCACGTACGTCCTCGGGCGGATGCTGGTCCGGGTCCCGTACCTCGGCATCGCGAATCTGTTGCTGGGCGAGGAGATGTACCCGGAGTTCATCCAGGGGCGCGCGACGGCGCGGGCGTTGGCGGAGGAACTGCGGCGTTGCGTGGAGGATCCGGCGCGTTGGGAAACGACTGCGGTGCGGGCCCAGCGGCTGCGCGGGATTCTTGCCGCGCCGGCGGGACGCGACGCGGCGGGCTGGCTGGCGCGCCAGCTGGCCGCTACGGAAGACCGCTAGCGGGTTTCTGGGGCCGACGCGGAGGCGCTCGTCCGGGCCGGCTCGCTGGCGGGCGTGGAGCTGGGGGCGGTGACCTGCGCCGCGAGCTGCTGCCACAGCGCCCGGGCCTTTTCGCCGGCGATGGCGCGACCCTTGAGCGTCTCGGCTTCGCGTGCCGCACGATTCTCCTCCGCGATCCGCGCGAGGTCATCGAGGTTGTAGAGGAACACGTTCTCCAGCTCGGCGACCGCGGGGTCGATGTCGCGCGGTAGCGCCTGATCGATGAGGAAGAGCGGTCGGGCGGGTCGGCGGGCCATCGCGGCGCGCACGGCGGAGCCAGGGAGGATGATTTCCGGGGCGGAAGTGGCGCACACCACGATGTCGAACTCCGCTAGGCGGGGCTCGCGCTGCTCGAAGGGCAGGGCGCTGGCGCCGAGGGCCGTCGCGAGCTCCATCGCGCGCTCTAGCCGGCGGCTCGCGACGGTGAGGGACGCGGCGCCGCGGCTTTGGAAGGCCTTGGCGGTCTTCTCGCCGATCTCGCCCGCGCCGAGTAGGAGAATGCGTGCATCGGAAAGGCCGCCGAAGATCGTGCCCGCGAGTTCTACCGCGACGTTCGCGACGCTCACCTGCCCCGTCGTGATCGCAGTTTGGGTGCGCACCTGCTTGGCGGCCTGAAACGCCTTCTGGAAGGCGCGGTTCAGCACGGGCCCGGTGTTCCCCGCGGCCTGGGCGGCGGCATAGGCCTGCTTCATCTGGCCGAAGATCTCCGTCTCCCCGAGCATCTGCGAATCGAGGCCGGCGGCGACCTCCACCAGATGCTGCAGCGCGGCCGCATCGCGCAGTTCGAGTCGGAAGCTGGCGAACTCGGCGGGGTCAAAGTTCTGCCGCCGGCAGAACGCGCTACCCACCTGTTCCGCGACCTCGGGCCCCGCCGCGACCCCGTAGAATTCGATCCGGTTGCAGGTGCTGAGGACCGTGAACTCGCGCAAGCCAGGCAGCGCCGCGAGCTGGTCGCGGAGCGCTGCGGTGTCGTCGGCGTCGAGTGACAGCCGCTCGCGGACCTCGATAGGCGTCCGGTGGTGCGTCGCTCCAATTACGAAGAGATGGCCGTTGCTCATCGGGCGGCGGGGGCGGGGCGGGCCGGAACGCGACCGCGACCCGGTTCGACGGTGACGAGCGACAGGAGTGCAGCCGCGTAGAGGATGAGGCAGGCCACCGCGAACCGGCGCGCGAGCAAAATGCCGCGCAAGCGGAGGAGGAGCAGCGCGAACGCGGCCCCAGCCACCGCCACGGTCACCAAGACCTTCTCGAGGTTCACGACCGTCTCCGGTCGCGCCCAGTGCACCGCGCCCACGGCGACCGCGAAGCCAAGGATCGCTGCCCCCGCGGCGAGCAGTCGCACGCCCATATGGTCGAGGTCGCGGATCGATGGCAGGAAGGAGAACCAGCCGCCGAGTCGCTTAGATTTTAGAGAGAAGTGTCGCAGCAGGAACATCAGCGAGGTGAGCGCGAGCAGCGCGAACACTCCGTAGCTGAAGACCGCGAGTGCCGCGTGCAGCTCGATCCAGGGGTTGGGGCCAAAGATCCGCACGCGCTGGCCCGCGTCCCAACTGGGGAATAGGAGCGACACCAAGGTGACGGTCGAGGCGAGGCAGGCCGTAAAGTAGCCGAGGAGACTCAGGCGGAAGGTTGCTCCGACCACTAGGTAGAGGGTGATCGCGGACCACGCGGTGAACTGGTAGAGTTCGAACGCGTTGCCAAGGGGGCAGCCGCCGACCGCGCGGCCGCGCAGCCCGAGACCCGCCAGTTGCGCGAGGTAGCCGAGAAGGATGAGCGCGTAGGTGGCGCCGCCGGCGGGCCGCCCCCGTTTGAAGAGCGCGATCGATCCCTGGATGAAACCCGCCAGGTAAAGCGCCGCCGCCAGCCAGAGCCAGGTGCGGTCGGTGAAGGGCAGGATCATCGGAGGCGGGAGGCTGGGTGGCGGAGGTCCCCGGGGCAAGCCCCGGCCCCGC
>JBILWD010000156.1:0-8735 GCA_044370095.1 Opitutaceae bacterium
CGCTAGTCCTCACGGCCCCGTCGCAGCTCGAAGTCCTGCCGATGCCGGATCCCGTTCCGGCCGAGGATGAGGTCCTGCTGCGCATCCACGCCTGCGGCATCTGCGGCAGCGACATCCACGGCTGGGACGGGTCCACGGGCCGCCGCCGGCCGCCGCTCATTATGGGCCACGAGGCCGCGGGCGAGGTGCTCGCCGTGGGACCCCGAGCAACGGGATGGAGCCCGGGCGACCGCGTCACCTTCGATTCCACCATCTCCTGCGGCACCTGCCCATCGTGCGCTGCCGGCCAGGTCAACCTCTGCGCGAACCGCCGTGTGGTCGGGGTCGCGCCCTCGGAGTACCGCCAACACGGCGCCTTCGCCGAGCGCCTCGCGCTCCCCGCCCGCATCCTCTACCGGCTCCCGGACTCCCTCCCCTACCCTGAGGCGGCGATGGTCGAGCCCGTCTCCATCGCGGTCCACGCCGTGACCCGCTGGCGCGAGGCGCTCCGCGGGCGGGGCGAGGAGCCAACCGGGCAACCCGTGGTCGTGATCGGCGCCGGGATGATCGGCCTGCTCGTCATCCAAGCCCTGCGCTGGGCCGGTGCGGGCGAGATCATCGCCGTCGACCTCGCCGACAACCGCCTCGAACTCGCCCGCCGCCTAGGCGCGACTCAGGCCATCAATTCCGGGCGAACGGATGCCGCCGCCGCCGTGGCCGCGGCCACCGGAGGCGAGGGCGCCGCGGCCGCGTTCGAGGTCGTCGGCTACGGGCCTACCCTCAATCTCGCGCTCGCCACCGTCCGCCGCGGCGGCGCCTGCGTCCTCGTCGGCAACCTGGCCCCGGTCACGCAGGATTTCCCCCTCCAGGCGGTCGTCACGCGCGAGCTCACGCTGCTCGGCTCCTGCGCCAGCGCGGGGGAATACCCGCTCTGCCTCGACCTGATCGCGCGCGGCGTGATCGACGTGCGGCCGATGATCGAGACCGTGGCCCCGCTCGCGGCGGGTCCCGAGTGGTTCGCACGCCTCAGCGCCCGCGACGGCGGGCGCTACATGAAGGTGATCCTGCAGCCTTAAGCGGTGTCGAAGGGTCTTAAGCATCCGCGACGGCGGACCCTCCATTAAGCTGATCCCGCGACCCTGAGCGAAGTCGAAGGGTCAGAAGCGGCCGTTCACCCCGAAGGTCAGCGTCGTGCCGTTGAGGATGGTGGTCGACATCCGGCTGGCGAAGCCGCGGTAGAGGACCTGCGGCTCGTTGAACAGGTTGCCGGCATCGAGCGTGAACTGGACGTTCGGGCGCCACTGGTAGGTCAGGCCGAGGTTCACCGTCTCGTACTTCGAGCGGTAGTTATTATATCCGGGCGTGGTGGCGTTGAAGCTCGTGATGTAGGTCGAGACGTAGCTGTAAAGGATGCGCGTGCTGAAGGCCCGGTAGCGCCACGAAAGGCTGGCATTGGCGGTCCGCGGGATGAAGCCCGGCACCTCGTTGGTGTTCCGATTGGTCGCACCCCCGAAGTTACCCGCCGTGGCGATCGAGGTGTAGTTACCGGAGAACGCGAGGCCCTTCAGCAATCCCGGGAGGAACGTGAACTGCTGCTGGTACGAGACCTCCCAGCCCTGCACCACCGCGGTGCCGGCATTCGCCGAGGACAGCAGCGTGAAGCCCGCGTACTCGCCGTTGTAGCCGTTGTCGTTTCCGGTGGCCACCGTGCCGATCGTTGTCCCGGACACGATGTAGTCGCGGATCCGCTTGTGGAACCACGACACCGAGAGGCTACCCACCGGCTCAAAGTAGTATTCAAGCGCGGCGTCCCAGTTGACCGCGTTCTGCGGCCCGAGGTTCGGGTTGTTGATGGTGAGCGACTGGTTGGTCTCGTTGACGGTCTCGTTGGGCATCGCGTTGTTGAGCGCAGGCCGGCCGAAGCTGGTGGACCAACTCAGTCGCGCCTTGAGGTCCGCGGTGACGTCGTGCGTGAGGTGGGCGCTGGGGAAGGAGCGGGTGTAGTCGCCGCGGATCTTGCGCAGCGTGTTGGCGTAGTCGCGGTCGGCGGAGCCCTGCGGGTCGGCGGTCTGCTGGGCGGCGGTGCTGCCGAAACGGTTCCGCACGTAGCCCCAGCTTTCCGTCTCGGTGCGCTCCGTGCGCACGCCGCCGATGAAACCGGTCCGGCCCACGCGGCCCTGCACCATCCCGTAGCCCGCGGTCACCCACTCGGTGACGGCGCGGTTGGCGGTGTAGTTGTTCTGGAAGGAGAAATAGCGATCCTCGCGCCAAAGCTCGGGGCTGACCGGCTCGCGGTCGCGGAAGATCTGCTGGTTCTCCCAGTAGGGCATCCGCCGGCCGGTGCGCACGGTATCGTAGGAGAGGATGCTCGGGTCGGAGGGGAGCGCGGCGGTGCCGGTGTAGTTCCAGCGGCGGGAGACGCTCTGGTTGTCGGCATACTGTTCCCGCCAGGAGGCGCCGGCCTTGACCGCCAGGGGAAACGCGACCGGCAGCTCCTGGCGCGCGTTGCCGCGGACTTCCTTCCGCCGGTTGTTGTTCTGCAGGTTCGTGTTCGTGTACTGGGTCGGGCGGTAATTCGCGGGGTTGGTGAAGTCGGGCCCGCCGTTCGGGAGGAAGCGCGGGAAAAGGTCGTTGTCCGTCCGGTCGAGGATCCAACCCGCGCCCGTGAGCCGGTTGATGAGCACGCCGCCGCGGCCGCCGGCGCCCCCGTTGATGTTCGTCTGGGTGTAGACCGCGTTGTAATCGAGCTGGAGGCGCCCGAACACGTGCTCGGCGCCGAGGTCGAGGCGGCGCATCCGGTTGTAGAAATTACCCGGGCCGGTGGTCGTCTGGTCGATGATCGCCGCCGCCACCGGGCGCACCGTCGTCACGCGGCTGGAGTAGCCGGGGACCACGCCGGTCGTCGCCGAGGGCACGGTGTTCTGATTGCCGGTGTAGGCGCGCGTCTCGTACTGGCGGCGGAAGGTCTCGTTGGCGTCGTTGAGGATCGTGTTGACGGAGAGCTTGGTGCGGGGCGACAGGCGGTAGTCCGCCTTGACGCTCAGGCTGAGCTGCTTGCGGTTGTTGTAGTTGTCCCACGTGCGGTAGTCCCAGACGTAGGCCGGCTCGGTGGTCGTGTTCTGGAAGTCGCGCACGGTGCGGAAGCCGCCGACGGCGTTCTCGCTGTAGAACAGGTTGGCGGACACGCCGAGGTTGCGCTCGCCCCCGAGGATACCGAAGACCTCCTGCCACTGGACGTTAAAGAGCGGGTGCGCGCGGTGCGCCTCGCGGAGAGGGACGTGCTCGAGGAACGGCGGCGCCCAGCGGACGCTCGCGCTGTAGGAGACGCGCCGCTTCTCCCGCATCCCGAGCGGTGAACGGCTCTTAAGGTTGATCGTGCCCCCCAGGGAATCGGCGCCCTTGTCGGGCGTGTGACCCTTCACCAGCTCGAGCTGGTCGAACATCGTGCCGGTGATATTGTTGATCATCGTGCTGCGCGCGAGGGCGCCCTGACTCGTCAGCGGCGAGCCGTCGAGGGTGATGGTGTTGAGGCCCGGCCCCATGCCGCGGACGGTGAAGCCACTGATCTCGTTTTCGTCGCTGAAGGAGCCAGCCACGCCAGGCAGGCGGATGGCCACCTCGCCGGCGTTCATATTCGGGAGGTTCCCGTAGGAATCCATCGCGACGATGTTCTTCACGTTCTCGGCATTACGCTGCGCGGTGATCGCCGCCGCCCCGCCCTCGCGCTCGCCGGTGACGCGGAACTCCTGCAGCTGGTAGACGGCCGAGCTGAGGTCGAAGGCGCGGGTCAGGCGCTGGCCCGCGGTCACGGTCACGCTTGCCCGTGCGGCGTCGAGGCCGACGTACGTGACGACGACCTCGTGCGTCCCGGCCGGCAGCGCGGGAAGAGTGAAGAGCCCGGTCGCATCCGTGAGCGCGACCAGCCCGAGGGACGGCACCGCCACGCGGGCGCCCTCGAGCAGGTTGCCCGAGGCGGCGTTGCTCACGGTGCCCGTAAGCACGGCGGAAACCGAGTCGGCGGCGCGGGTCGCCGGCAGCGCGGCGAGCAGCGGCAAGAGCAGCACCGCGAAGAGGCGGGCCAGGAGCAGGCGGGAGACGGGGCGGGTCAGCGGGGTCATGAGGTGCAAGGGGGGAGAAAGAAAGAGGCCGGGGTCGGCGGACCCCGGCCTCAGCAAGCCCGGCGGTGGGCGGCGGCGCAAGCCGCGGCTCAGAAGCGGCCGTTCACGCCGGCGGTGATCGTCACGAAGTTGATGATCTGGCGGCGCATCCGGTCCTTGTAGCCGATGTAGAACTGCTGGGGCTCGTTCAGCGCGTTCGCGACGTCGAGGGTGAAGCCCAGCGCGGGACGGGCCTGGTAGCCGAAGCCGAGATTCAGGGTCTTGGCCGAGAGGCGGAACTGGCTCAGGGCCGCGTTGGTGGCGTTGAACGCGGTGATGTGCTCGCCGGTGAAGTTGTACAGCACGCGGGTGTTGAACTTCCCGTACCGCCAGGTGAGCGACGCGTTGGCGGCGTGCGGGATGAAGCCGGCGACCTCGTTGCGGGTCAGGTAGCGGCTGCCGGTATACAGGCCGTGGGTGTCGATCCAGGTGTAATTAAAGGACGCGGCGAGGCCCTTGAGGACGCCCGGCAGGAAGGTGAACTGCTGCGAGTAGGCGAACTCCCAGCCCTGCGCCACCGCCGTGCCGCCGTTCAGCGAGGTGCGCTCGGTCCAGCCTTCGTACTCGCCGTCATAGCCGTTATCGAGGCCACCGGTGATGGTGCGGACGTCCTGGTTGGCGATGATGAAGTCCTTAATCTCCTTGTGAAACCAGCCCACCGTCAGGCTGCCGACCGGCTCGAAGTAGTACTCGAGGGTCGCGTCCCAGTTGGTCGAGGTCTGCGGGCGCAGGCCGGGATTATTCACGGTCAAGCGACGATTGTTCTCATCGATCGACTCGCCCGGCAGGAGGTTGCCGAGGGCCGGGCGACCGTAGCTCGTCGACCAGCTCAGGCGGGCCTTGAGGTTCGGCGTCACGTCGTGGAACGCGTGAATGCTGGGGAAGCGCTTTTGGTAGCTCCCCTCGAGGTCGCGCCGCGTGTTGGCGTAGTCGCGGTCGGCCGCGCCCTTGGGATCGGCCAACTGTTCGGCCGCGGTGCTCGGTCGCCGGGCGCGCACCCAGCCCCAGCTCGAGGTGTCGGTCCGCTCAAAGCGCACGCCGCCGAGGTAGCCGGTCCGTCCCAGCCAGCCGGAGCGGCCGAAGCGGCCCTGCGCCATCAGGTAATAGGCGGTAACCGCCTCGCTGACGCCATTGGTGCCGGTGTACTGCTGTTGGAAGTGATAGTACATATCCTCCTGCCAAAGCGCGGGGTTGGTCGGGCGCCCGTCGGTGGTGAACATATGCGACTGCCAGATCGGGATCGCGCGACCGGTCTTCACCCGGTCGTAGCTGACGTAGTTGGAATCCTCGGGCAGCGGCCCGGTGCCGACGTAGCCCCAGCGGTGGCGGTCCTTGCCCCACTGCTCCATATCCAGGCTGCGCCAAGACCAGCCGAACTTGAGGAAGTTCGGCGCGGACCACGGGAGCTGGTGGCGCACGTCGAGGCGCGCCTGGTAGAGGACCTGATCCGACTCGTTGCGCTGTTGCGTCAGGCCGTCGTTGACGGAGTTATTGGCGATCCCCGGCGTGGTGGAGCGGGGCCGGTAGTTCGCCGGATTGGTGAAGTCGGGACCGCCGTTCTGGATGAACTTCGGGTGCAGCTCGGACTGGGTGCGATCGAGGATCCAGCCCACGCCATTGAGGCGCATATTGAGCTGGCCGCCCTTGCCTTGGCCGCTGTTCAGCGTGGTCTGCGCGGCGTTGGCGCCGTACTCGATGAGCCAGGTCTTGTAGTTGTGTTCCGCGCTGAAGTCGGCGCGGTGCATCCGCACATAGTAATTCAGCGGGCCGTCCATCTGGACGTCGATGTTCGAGCCGTTCGCGTTGGTGGCGGCGACGGGCCGGACCGTCGTGATCTTGTCGGTGAACCCGCCAGGCACGAGCGCGGTGGCGGCGCCGGGCACCTGGGTGTTGCTGCCCGTGCTGGCCGTGACGCGCACGCGGCGCCGGTGCCGCTCGAAGTTGTCATTCTCCACCAGGCCGAGGGTAAACTTTGTCGTGGGCGACCAGCGGTAGTCCGCCTTGAAGTTCACGCTCATCTGCTTGCGGTTGTTCGCGTTGTCCCATGTCTGGTAGTTCCAGACGGGGGCAGGCCCGTTCAGGATGTTGGTGTAGTCGTAAATGGTCTCAAAGCCGCCGACTGCGTTCTCGCTGTAAAACAGGTTGAGCGAGACGCCCAAGTTCCGGGTGTCACCGAATACGTCGAGGACCTCCTGGTGGGTGACGTTCAGAATGGGGTGTGCGCGGTGCTGGGAGCGGAGGGGGGTCTGCTCAAGGAAAGGCGGCGCGTAGCGGGTGCTAAAGTTGAAGGTCGTGCGGCGGCGCTCCTTCATCGAGAAGGTCGAACGCGTCTTGAAGTTGATCGTGCCGCCGAGGGAGTCCGCGCCCTTGTCCGGCGTGTGGCCCTTGATGAGCTCGAGGGCCTCGAACATCGCACCAGTGATGCTCTGCAGCTCGAAGCTGCGGTTGGTGCCGAGGGTCGTCATCGAGGCGCCGTCGACGGTCACGTTGTTCAGCGCCGGATCCATCCCGCGCATGTTGAAGCGGTACGCGAGGCCCTCGTCGGTGGGGCTGCCCGCGACGCCGGGGAGACGCATCACGACCTCGCCTGCGCTCATATTCGGCAGGTAGCCGAAGGAATCCATCGAGATGATATCCTTCACGTTGCTCGCGTTCTTCTTCTCCGTGATCATCGCCGCGTTGCCCTCGCGCTCGCCGGTGACCTTGAAGGCCTCCAGCTTGTAGATGCCCGTGGTCATCTCAAAGTTGCGCACCACGCTCGCGCCTGCGCCGACCGACACCACGACGCGGACGGGGTCGAGACCGATGTAGGTCGCCAGCACCTCGTGGTCGCCAGCCGGCACCCCGGCCAGGACATACCGGCCGGAATTGTCGGACAGGGCGACGAGGCCGAGCCGGGCGATCTCGATTCGCGCACCCTCTAGGTTATTGCCAGTGGCGGTGTTGCTCACCGTTCCGGCGAGGGAGCCGGTCTGGGCCCCAAGGACAGGGGCGAGCAGGACAGCCAGAAACAAGGCGCAAAGCACGCGCAGCGGCGCGCCAGAAGGCGAACGGTAGGGCAGCATACGGGGGTCGGGGGTAGTTTAGGATGAACCCGCCGCAGAGCGGGTGTCCCGTGGAAACGAGACGCCCTCAAAAACGCCCGGCGCGCCCGCCGGCGGCAAGCGCGAAATCGGCGGTCCAGCCGCCGGTCCGCCAGCGGCTCAGCAACCGACCGCCGCGGCCACGCCCGCCCCACACGCGTGCCGCGCCTCCGCCTCCGACCAACCGAGGAAACGACACACGTTCGCCACCGCCCGGTCCGGCGTGAGCGACGAGCCCGCGAAGTTCGGCTTGCCGGGCTCGCGCACCACGCCGTCCGTGCCCGACTCCACCTCGATGGCGCCCACGGTGTAGCGGCCCGGCGGCGCCCCGGCCGCGGCCACGCAGTCGGTGGTGAAGAGGACGCGGTCCCGCGGCTTGGCCCGGACGAAGTTGCGCAGGGTCGCGGGCGGGAGGTGGATGCCGTCCGGGATGAAGACCGCCGTGAGCTCGTCCCGCGCCAGCAGGCGCTGGATGATGTTGTCGTGCCGGTGCAGCTGCTGCGGCACGCCGTTGCCGACGTGGGTGCAGAGGGTGAGGCCGGCGGCGGTCGCGGCATCGAGGGCCCGGTCGTCGGCGTTGGAATGGCCGACCGCGACCCGGACCCCGTGGCCCACCACGTGGCGGATGAACGCGGGCGAACCCGGCCATTCCGGCGCGAGCGTGATCAGGCGGATGCGTCCACCGGCCGCGCGCCAGAGCAGGTCGAACTCCGCGCAGTCCGGGGCCTTCATCTTCCGGGGATCGTGCGCCCCGTGGTAGCCTGGCTCGGGGAGCAGGTACGGGCCCTCGAGGTGATAGCCGGCGAGCGTGGCGCGGACGAGCGGGTCCGCGGCCGCGAGCTGCTCGATCGCCGCGAGCTGCCGGGCCAGGGCGTCGACGGTGTCCGTGATCAGCGTGAGCAAAATGCGCGGCGTGCCGTGGGCGTGGAGCGCCCGGGCGGCGCGCGCCAACTCGGCGGCGGCGAGCGGACGCTGGAAGTCCACGCCCGCGAAGCCGTTCACCTGCAGGTCAAAGAGCCCACCGTCGGGAAAGTTCATGGCCGGAGAAAGTGTTCGAGGAAACGGAAGGCTTGCGCGTTCGACTCTGCGGTCGGGGAGTGCGCGGGGCGGTTGGTCATCGCGACGCGGTCCGCGTGACCGAGGAGCCGGTTGACGGCGACCGCGTGGTTGAGCGCCTCCCAGCGGGCTGGGGGATCCTCCGAGCCGCCGGAAACGAGGAACGGCCGCGGCGCCATCAGCGCGTGCAACTCGTGGAGGTCGTGCCCGCGCTCGCGGAGCGCACGGTACGCCCCGGTGCGCCCGTGCTCCGCGGTGAGGAGTCCGCGGCGCCGCGTCACCGTAGGGTCGAGGCCCAGGTACCAGGGTTCCCAGTAGTTCACCGCGCTGCGCGTCTCGTCGAAGACGACGCCCCCGTCCGACCACACCGCCGCGGCGAATTTCTCGTGGAGGCAGGACGCGAAAAGCGCCCATTTTCCGCCGTAGGAGTGACCCATCACGCCGATGCGCGCCGGGTCCA
>JBILWD010000425.1:0-2767 GCA_044370095.1 Opitutaceae bacterium
TCCTCCGCTCCCTCGCCCCGATCCTGCTGGGGCTCGGCCTGCTGGCGCTCTACATCGAATTCAAGACGCCCGGCTTCGGGGTGTTCGGGATCACGGGCATCGCCTGCCTCGCGGTGGTGTTCCTGAGTAACTACGTCGCCGGCCTCTCCGGCCAGGAGCCGATCCTTGTCTTCGCCTTAGGGCTGGGAATGGTGCTAACCGAATTGCTCTTCTTCCCCGGCATCGTCGTTCTCGCGGTCGGCGGACTCGCCCTGATGCTGGGCTCCCTCGTGTGGTCGATGGCCGATATCTGGCCCAATGAACCGGTGACCATCAGCGACGAACTGTTCCTGCGACCGCTGCAGGACGTGGGCCTCGGCCTCGCGTTGGCCGTCGTCCTCGCCCTGCTGTTTGCGCGGTTCTTGCCTCGCGGCTGGTTCCTGACCCGCTTGGCGGTCGCGCGTCCGATCGCCGGTTCGGCGCAGGTCGCGGGCTTACCCCCGGAGGCCGGCGCATCCGCGGCCGGCTTGGTCGGGCGGGTGGGAGTCGCGGTGACTGGCCTGTTCCCGGCCGGCCAAGTCGAGGTGGACGGCGGCCGCTTCGAGGCGCGGCTCGACGTGGGTTCGGCGCCCCCTGGCACCCGCGTGGTGGTGCGACGGTGCACGGATTTCGGCCTCGTGGTCGACGCGCTGGAGGGCTCCGCCTCGTGACCCTTATTCTGGTTCTCTTTGCCGTCGGGATCCTCCTGCTCGCCCTCGAGGTGATCGTTCCGGGGGGCGTGCTTGGAATCGTGGGCGGACTTTCCCTGCTCGGGGGCGTCCTCGTGGCCTTCGATCGCTTCGGTCCGGGCGGGGGCGCGTGGGCCCTCGCGGCGGGATTGCTGGTGACGGCCGTCGCACTGTATCTGGAGTTCGTCCTGCTGCCGCGCAGCCGCCTCGCCAAGGCGCTTTCCCTCTCGGCCACCGTCGAGGGACGCAGCCAGCCCCCGGTGGCTGACGCGAGCCTGACGGGCCGCACCGGCGTCGCGGTGACGACTCTGGCGCCCACCGGCATTGTCGAGTGCGAGGGCCGGCGTTACGAGGCCTTCAGCCGGAGCGGCCTGATCGCGGCCGGCGCCCCCGTCGAAGTCACCGCGGTTGAAACTTTCCGCATCCTCGTCATTCCTGCCCACTCTACCACCACCACTTCCTTATGAGTCTTACCCTTATCGGCCTCGCCATCCTCGGCCTCTTCGTCCTCATCCTCGGCGCCATCGTCTTCAGCCTGATCGGCGCCTGGGTGAAGGCGCTCTTCAACGGGGCTCCGATCCCGATGTCGAAGCTGGTTGCGCTGAAGTTCGCGAGCATCCCGTATGGGTTGATCGTGGACGCCCGGATTACCGCGGTGCGCGCCGGCATCAACATTGATGCGGACCAGATCGCTTCCCATTTCCAAGCGGGCGGCAACGTGGTGCCGACCGTGCAGGCGCTGATCGCCGCGCAGAAGGCCGGCATCGAGCTCGGCTGGGACCGTGCCTGCGCGATCGACCTCGCGACCAAGGGCTCCGGCAAGAGCGTGGTCGAGGCGGTGCGGACCTCGGTTGACCCGAAGGTCATCGATTGTCCGAACCCCGAGGGCGGCCGCACCACCATTGATGGCGTGGCCAAGGACGGCATCCAAGTGAAGGTGAAGGCGCGGGTCACCGTGCGGACCAATCTGGACCGTTTCGTCGGCGGCGCGAAGGAGGAGACCATCATCGCCCGCGTGGGCGAAGGTATCGTGACTACCATTGGTTCGGCCGAGTCCTACAAGACCGTGTTGGAGTCGCCGGACTCGATCTCGAAGACCGTGTTGAAGCGCGGGTTGGACGTGGGTTCCGCGTTCGAGATCCTCTCGATCGATATTGCCGACGTGGACGTCGGGGAGAACGTGGGCGCGAAGCTGCAGGAGGCGCAGGCCGAGGCGAACAAGAATATGGCGCAGGCGCAGGCGGAAATCCGGCGGGCGGCGGCTGTGGCCTTGGAGCAGGAAATGAAGGCGCGCGTGCAGGAGATGCAGGCGAAGGTCGTGGAGGCGCAGGCGCAGGTCCCGCTGGCGCAGGCCGAGGCTTTCCGCAATGGGCGCCTGGGCGTGATGGATTTCTACCGGATGGAGAATGTGCAGGCGGACACGCAAATGCGTTCCTCCATCGCGCATCCTGAGGGCAAGAAGTAAGCCCGTCGGGATCCTCGCGCCCTCCCCGTGAAGGCCAATCTGCTGGACTGGCTGCTCGAGCGCATCGGGCTGGTCATCTTCGTGGTGATTTTTGTGGTGCAGATCCTCCGGGGTCTGTTCCAGGCGCGCCGCGCGGCGCCGCCCCCGTCGACGTCCAAGCCGGACGCCCTGGAGGAGGAGCGGCGGGTGCAGGATATTCAGGCGGAGATCCGGCGGCGGATCGCCGAGCGGCGCGGGGGAGAAGCCCCTGCGTCCGCCCCCGAAGCTCCGGCGGCTCCGGTGGCGCGCGAGGCGGCGCCGCCCGCGGCGCCGGAGGCTCCGACGGCGGATCCGTTCGAGCCGCTGCGGCGAATGATGCGCGATTTGGAGGACCAAGCGCGCGACGTGGAGCGGAAGGTCACCGGTGAGGAGCAGCCGGCGCCCGCGGCGCCCCCGCCTCCGGTGATGCCTGCGGCGTTGAGTGCGCGCGCGGCAGAACTGGAGCGGCAGCGGCTGCTGGCCGAACAGCTGGCGGCCGTGCAGGCGGAGCGGGTGGCGGGGCGCCGGCGCGCGGAGGCGGCGACGGCGGCCGTGGCCGAGCGCGCCGTGGCCGCCC
>JBILWD010000157.1:0-8685 GCA_044370095.1 Opitutaceae bacterium
GTTTTGGAAACCTCGATGGACTCCATGGAGGCGAGTGAAACCTGCTCGAAGGAGAAGGCGCGGGCATTGCCGGATGCGCCCTGGTTGGCATCGGCGGAAGCGAGGGAAACGCCGTCGAGGGAGACCTGGGTGTACTCGGAGTCCAGGCCGCGGAGGCGAATGGTGCGGATCTCGCCCTGGACAAGGTCGAGTTCGACGCCCGGCATATGCTTGAGGAATTCCCCGACATTGCCCTCCGCGACATCGCCGAAGACATCGGAGGCGACGCTGTTGGTGATGTTCATCGAACTCCGCTGTTCCATGATCGCCTTGGCGTTCCCCTCGCGGTCGGTCGAGATCACGAACTTCTCGAGCCTGACCGTGCCGGATTCGTCCCTGGCCGGAGCGGCGGCGAGCGAGGACACGAGTTCGAAGTCTTTGACGGCCACGCCGCCGGCGGTGATCTGAACGCTGGCGGTTTCCGTGCGGTAGCCGGTGTAAGTGACGGAGAGGCGAACGGTGCCGACGGGAAGTCCGGGTAGAGAGTAGAGACCGCCGTTCTCGGACACGGCGAGAAGGTTGGTGCCCTCGACGCGGATCTGAGCATTGCGGACATACTCTCCCGTCGCCGGGTTCAGGATGCGTCCCGTCACCGTGCCCACGGCGGATTGGGCGGCGGCGAGCGCCGGTAGCAGTGCGCAGAGGAACGCGACGCGGAGGCGATCCGCGAGGGAGCTAAGCGGGGGCACGCAACGGGAGGGCAGGGTGGGCATGGAAAGAGAGGATCAAGGCACGGTGGGGCGACGCGGTGCGGAGCACCGTAGGGGATCCCTTCAATCCAGTCGGCGGCGAAGGGCGTGACACGCCCAGGGATATCACACTTTCGTGCGGAGGCGCGGGAGGGAGGTGCGATGCCCCGGGCGACCGAGGGTGTAGGGGGCCGAGGCGAGCGCTACTCAGACGGGGATGATGCCGCGGCGGATGGCTTCCGCGGTGGCCTGGGCCCGGTCGTTCACCGCGAGCTTTTCGAGGATGTTGGAGACGTGGCGTTTCACGGTGTCCTCGGAGACCGCCAAAGCGGATGCGATTTCCTTGTTGGCCCGGCCCGCGGCGATCAGGACGAGGATTTCGCGTTCGCGCGGGGTGATGGCGGGGCCAAGGCGGCGGGCGCTGAGGCGACGGGCGAGGTCGGGCTCAAGGGCGCGTCGGTCCTGGCCAACGAGACGCAGGGCCGCCAGCAGGGCCTCCCGAGAAGCGGACTTTTGCAGGTAACCGAGTGCGCCGGCGTCGAGCGCGGCCTGAATCTCGTCGTCGCGGGCAAACGTCGAGAAAATCAGCACGCGGGCGGAAGGGTCGTAGGCGCGCAGGGCGGCCGTGGCGGCGATCCCGCCCATGCCGGGCAACTGGAGGTCCATCAGGACGACGCGGGGTTGGAGTTCGCGGTAAGCGGCGAGCACATCTTCACCCCGCTCGACCTCGCCGACGACTTCGACGGTGTCGTCGAGTTCTAGGGACGCGGCGAGACCGCTGCGCACCACGAAGTGATCGTCGACAATGAGGAGGGAGAGGACGGACATGGAGGCCGCAAGGGTCGGATGAGGCGGATCGGCGCTAGGAGACGGAGGCGCCGGAGGCGTCGGGCGCGGGTGCGAGGGGAAGCGTAACCTCGACGGTGGTGCCGCGCTGGAGGGCGCTCTGCCAGACGACCTCGGCGCCGATTTTGCGGCTGCGTTCGCGAATGCCGGCACACCCGAAGTGGCCTCGGCGGCCGAGCGGGGTGGCGGCGGGATCGTAACCGCAGCCGTTGTCGATCACGCGGAGGCGGAGCTGCGTCGGCGTGGCGGAGACCTCGATTGAGATGCAGGCGGCGCGTCCGTGGCGCAATGCGTTGCTGACCGACTCCCGGGCGATCATGCGCAGATCGTGCACCGTGGCCGCCGGCAAGGCGGGAATCGGGGTGAGGGCGTCGACCCGGATTTCGGTTTCGCTTTCGGTCCGGAACCGCTGGGCAACATTGGTCAGGGCAGCGATGAGGTCCCCGGCCGTCTCGGCGGGATCGCGCAGATCGGAGATGAGATCGCGGGTTTCGGTCTGGATGCGCGAAACCAAGTTGCGGGAGGCTGCAACCAGAGTCCTGGCCTTCTCGTCCGAGACGCGGGTGGCGAGGCCGTCTAGCCGAAGGCTTACGCCGGCTAGTTCCTGTTCCAGGGTGTCGTGGAACTCGCGGGCGATGCGTTGGCGCTCTTCCTGGGCGGCGGTGAGCGCGATGCGTTGGCGGAGGGCCTCGGTCTGGCGACGGACCTGGCGGCGGAGAAGGGTGATCCAAAGGCCGGCGACCACGGTCAGCCCCGCCAGCGCGGCCAGGACTGCGGTAAGTCGACGGGGAGTCCACCAGGAGGGCCGGCGCAGCACCTCGATGGCAGCGGCGGCGGTGGGCCGTAAACTGACGAGTCCGGGGTAGGTGCGAAAACCGGAGGCCATCAGGTTTGTTTCGACCTGGCAGATGCCGGCGACCCGCAGTACGGAGCCGACCGTGGGGGCTTCGAACTGCTCGGCGACGCGGACCTGCACGGTTCGCTGAGCGCCTTGCATCAGGAGCGTGGTTCCGGCGGGGCCCTTGAACGAGTCGCGCAAGGTGCCGGTGACACTCACCAGGTGCCCGTCGTATTGGCCATTCTGCAGGCTGTCGGATTGCGCATAGAGTTCGTCGAGCTTCGGCACGACGGTAGGGGCGGGGGCCAGGCCCGCCTGACGCGAAATGAGCTCAGCGTCGACGACTGAGGCGCTGAATCGTTCCATCGAAGGGAATCCGGCAATCGTGACGATCTCGCCCGGAGCAACCGGCGTGGGACTGGCGAACCGCACGGCGAAGGCGTTGGTGCCCTGCCGCAGAAAGGTGCCCTCCTGGCCAAAGTCGGCGGCCACGACGCCATCGATCCGGACCCGACGCTCGCCGAGTCCATCGATCCGGAAGGCGAGGAGTTCCTCGGCGGAGACGGCGGGTACCGCGCTGGCGGGTGGTGCGGCAGTGACAACTTCGAGTTCATCCCAGCTTTCCGCGTGGACGTAGGGTTGGACCAGTTGGCGGCGCGGGGAGTTGATCAAGCCGACGGCTAACCCCGTGATGCGGATGCGGGAGTCAATCAGCGGAGGGCCGGTGCGCGGCGGCGCTTCGATGCGGACCTCGATCACCCGGGAGCCCATTGCGAGGCGGATCACGCTGCGGTTGGTGCCCAGCGGGAGGATGGAGCGCACGATGCCTTCGACGGAGACGCGTTGGTAGTGGTAGCGGCTGAAGTGGAGATCGTCGTACAGGACCGGAATTCCGGGGGGCAAGGCCCGGCGCCCGAGGATGCGGTACGTGGCGTAGTCGACGCCGGGCAGATAAAGGCCCATGCGCGTCTTGGCAGTCAGTTCGATCTCGTCCCCGACTCGAGGCAACGGGGCCTGTTCGAGGCGGAAGAAGGCCGTCGAGGTTTCATCCTGCAGGAACAGGGCGGAGGCGCCTTCGACGAAAACGATGACTCCGCGGAGGCGGACCGGGATGCCGCGATCGGCCTCGGCGGGGCTGAGCGAGCGGATCTCAAGGGCGGTGGTGAGGACGCGAGGCGGCTCTTGAGCCGGAACCGGAACGCAACCGAGCCCGAGTAGCAACGTCAGCAGGCGGAACGGGCTGGGGAGGGGCACGCGGGGGAGGCAAAACCGGAAACCGGACTGCGGAAACTGGAAACTGCAGGAGGCGATTGCCGAAGGCGAAGGGCGAACGGGGTGGCAGCAGTCGGGACGCCCTGGGAAACCCTGGCGGACCGGCCGCGGAGACCAGGAGGTGGGCGCAGGCGGTCAGCCAAAGAGCGCTGCGATGGGCTTGCCCCCATCGGTGATGGGGACGGGGCGGGAGGCATTGACGAGTTCCTTGGCGGGATTGATGCCGAGGGCCGCGTAGATCGTGGCGTGGAAGTCGGGGACGGAAACGGGATGCTCGACGATCTTGTTGGAGTAGGTGTCGGTGACGCCGTAGGCGCCCCGGTGCCTGAGGCCGCCACCCGCGAGCACCAGCGAGAAAGCGGCGGACTGGTGGCCGCGGCCGCCGCCGCTATCGAATTGTCCGGGGCGACCGAATTCGGTGCCAATGGCGATCAGCGTCTTGTCGAGCAGGCCCTTGGCCTCGAGATCGGTGATCAGGGCGGAAAGTGCGGTGTCGAGTTCACGGATCAGGGTGTGCTGCTCGAGTTGGCCGGCGTTGTGGGTGTCCCAACCCGCGCCGTTGATGAAGTTGAGGTTGTGGGAGACCTCGATGAAGCGGACGCCGGCCTGAACGAGTCGGCGGGAGAGCAGGCAGCGCTGGCCGAATTCGCCGCCGTAGCGCTGGCGCAGTGAGCCGGGTTCCTCGTCGAGCCGGAAGTTGCGCATGAAACCGGGACCCGCCAGGCGCAGGGCCTCCCGCTGGGCGATCGCGTACTCCGCGGCGGAGGAATCAGGGGTGATCTCCCCCTGGAGCGGTGCGAGCAGGCGGCGACGCTCGGCTCCCCGGGCCCCGTCAATGCCCTCGGGTGGGGTGAAACCGGCCGGGCCAGTCTCGGTGTCGACGAGGTAAACGTAGCCGTGCTTGGCGCCCAGAAAACCCGGACCGCGACTGACGCTCGGGTAGCCGATCAGAAGGTAGGCCGGGACCTGATCGTTGGCCGCGCCACGCTCATGGGCGACGACCGAGCCGATGGAGGGGTAGATGGTGCTGCCGGAAACGGCGCGACCAGTGTGGACAAAATTGGTGGCGAGGGCGTGCTCGATCCCAAGGCGGTGGTTGACGGTGCGCACGGCCGTGATGCGGTCCGCGAGACGCGCCGATTGGGAGAGGTGCTCGGTGAAGCGGACTCCGGGGACGGCGGTATCAATCGCGGCGTAGTCTGAGCCGGGGGCGCTGGGTTTGGACTTGGGGTTGCCACGCACCTTCGGGTCGAAGGTGTCAATCTGGGACATTCCGCCCCCGAGCCAGATGAAGATACAATGTTCGGCTTTGCCCTTGGGCATTGCGGTGCGGGTGAAATCGGCGCGTAGCGGCGAGGACAGCAGCGCGGTGGCCGAGGCGGCGGAGGTTTGCGCAAGGAAACGGCGGCGATTCATCGGGAAGAGAGGAGGTTGGGGAGGGGGAAGCGCGGAGTGGGGAGCTGGGAGCAAGGGGGGCGATGCGGCTTGGCTTGGAAGACGGAAGAGCGGTTTCGAAAATCAGGCAAAGGATTCGAGGGGAAGAAACGTTGCCGGTGGCCGGATATTGCCTCCCGCGTTCACTTGATGTGCGTCCATTCCGGGGCGTTGAGCAGAGCCCAGACCACGTCCTCGAAACGGCGACGCCAGTCGGGGTCGAGGCGGTCGGTGGGGGCGTCGCCGCGGCGGGTGGCGCTCTCCTCGGCGAGACGCAGCGAGTTGGCCTCGCTCCGCATATGGTTGGACCAAGCCACAAACTTCCGGCGCGGCGCGGGCGGGGGGGGCGTGACCTCGCGGGTGAGCATGCGCGCGGAGAATCCGGGGCGCAGCGTTTCGACGTAGAGCTGCTGCTCCGCGGACGTCGGCGGGCGGGTGAAAAAGCGGTGGAACACGCGGTCGACGAGGCTCTCGGGCGTCGCCGCCTCGAGCGCGACGGCGGTCAGGCCGTGGTCGTCGCTGAGCCGGGTGAGCCAAGTCATCATGGTTCCGTTGGCGAGGAGGGCGGGTTGCAGGACGTTGGCCTCGATTTCGCGGATGCCGCTGGTCGCGTCGGGTCGGGCTCCTCGCCAGCCAAAGACCTCGAGGACTTCGGCAACGGCTTGGATGCGCGGGAGCATCAGGCTGGGCCGGTCGCGCTCATTCGAGGTCGAGGCGAGCATCCAGGCGCGGGTCGCGCGTCCAAGGTCGAGGGCGTTGTCAATGGTGCGGACGCTGTCGACGTCGAGGTTGATGGGCTCGAGCACGAAGGGTTTGCCGGTGGCCGCAAAGAGTGAGTCGACCAACTGTTCGGCACCGATGCGGCGCGGGGCCGGGGCGGTGAAGAGCGGGCTGGTCTCGGCGAGTGCGGGATCAACGGCGCGCTGGTATGCGTGGGAGTTGAGGAGGATCCGGGCCAGGGCCTTCGCGTCGTAGCCGGAGCGGACGAGCTCGCGGCCGAGCCAGCGGAGCAGCTGGGGGTGGGAGGGTTCAGACTTTTCCCAGTCCCCGACGGTGGGAACGAGACCGCGGCCCATCAGACGCTGCCAGATGCGATTGGCCATCACTTGGGCGAAGCGCTCGTTCTGGGGCGCGGTGATCAGGGCGGCGAGACGATCGCGCGTGTTGGTGGGCTCGCGCGCGAGTGCGCGGGCGACGCTTTCGTCGCAAAAGCGCGCGAAGGGCCAAGCCGGGTCGACGGCGGTGCCGGGGGCGAGAGTCACCTCGATCAGGGGTTCGCGGCCGCCGGCGCGAAGGCTGTCGAGGACTACACTGCTCGTGGCCGGCAGCTTGATCGGCTTGGTCTCAAGCATCGCGGATAGCTCGATCAGCTCACGTTGTTTCGAGACGTGGGTCGGGGCGTCGTGGCAGCGCGCGCACTTCATTTCGACCCCGAGGAAAGCGGAGCTGACGATGATGCCCTTGGCTGCCATCGGGACGTCGTTCTGCGAGGCGACGCCGAAACCAGCCGGGCCACCGAAGCGTTCGCTGCCCTCTAGGCGCAGCAGTTCAGTGACGAACAGGTCGAGCGGTTTGTTGTCGACGAGGGATTCGTGAAGCCACCAGCGGAACGGGCCGGTGTTGTTGAGCGTGGGATTAATGAGGTTCGGATTCTCGGCCAGGACATCGAGCCAATAGCCCATCTGGTGGTCGGCCCACCGTGGATCGTTGAGAAGGCGGTCGATGACCCGCGCGCGGCGGTCAGGCGCCCGATCCGCGCGCCATGCGGCGATCTCTTCCTCGGAGGGCACGACGCCGACGGTATCCAGAGTCGCCCGGCGCAAAAAAGTCAGGTCGTCGGCGAGCGGGGTGAGCTCGAAGCTGGCGACGGCCACGTCCGGCCACGGCGCGCCTTCCTCGATCCAGCGGCGGAGCAGGGCGATTTCGGGCGCAGGCAGCGGATCGCCTTTGGCCGGCATAATTTCCTCCGGATCGGTGCTGGTAATTCGCCGGAGGATCGAACTTTCCGTCGGCCGATGGGGCGTGACCGCAGGGCCATCGTTTGCACCGCCGGCGAAGGTGGCGTTGCGAGTGTCGAGGCGGAGGCCGCCCTTGACCTTCGAACCCTGATGGCAGCTGAAGCACCGCGTTTCGAGGATCGGCTTGATCTCGCGATGGAAATCGACGCCGCCTTCGGGGCGGCGAGGGGCGGTCTGGCCGGCGACTTCCGCGATGCGGGCGCCGATGAAGTGGTCAACGACGTTTTGGCCGGGAAAACTAGGGGGGAGCGCGGGCACGGGTTCTTCGCGGGAAGAGCGTAGCCAGGCGGCGGCAGCGGTGCGGCGGGAATCCCAATAGACGGCGTGCTCCGCGCGGCGGGCGGCGCGCGCGGCGCGGTTGATGGCGTCGAGCCGCAGCCGGCGCTCGGACTCGTAGGCGTTCCACCCCGCGTCCGTATAGGGCACGGAACGGGAGCCGGGGGATAGGAGATGCCACGCGGTCGCGCCGGCGAGTTGCACGGCGATCACCGTTTCACCGAGTTCGGGGCGGAAAGGTTTGCCGTTCTTGCCCGTCGATTGCATTCCGCCGATCAACGTTTCGAGGACCACGCGGACGGGGCGCTCCGCGGGAAAGGCCACGGTGGCGATGGATTCGCGGTTGCCGGGCGGAGCGAAACGGTACCCGGGGCCGAGGTCGATGAAGGTCGCCTGTTCCTCTACGGGTAACTCCCCGGCGTTGCCGACGGCGAACTGGCGAGGCTGGTCGAAGGGCGTGGCCAGCACCTGCCGACCGTCGACCAAGACGCGCGCGGCGCCCCGGGAACGCAGGAGCAGCCGATGCTCGCCGGCGGGCAGGCGAATTTCGGCTGAGGCACGCACGAACGTCGGGAAGGCGCGGTCCGCGCGGACGCCAGTGGAGATATACTTGTGTGGCAGTTCGAAGAGGCCGAAGACGTCCTCGGAATGATGCTCCGTGGCCACCGGATCCGTCGGCCAGGAATTGTCGCGGGGTATCCCTGTCTCACAGATCTCGACCCGCACGGGCCCGGCGGCGCCCAGCCCGGGCGAGGGGGGGGCGAAGACAGCGAGGAGGAGGAGCCCGAGGCGGAGCATGGCAGCGTGAGGTGGGAAGACGATCGCCCAAGGAATCCGAATTTCACGCGCGGTGACATCACACTTTCGTGCAGGCCAACCGCGGAGGTGATGAAGCGGTGAGATCGGGCGGGAAGGTGACGGCCACCTTGTAGCATTTCAAGCAGCCGGCAGGCGGAGGCGATGCCGAGCGTTGCCCGATTCGGGCGCGCGTCTCACCGAGGGATGTTCCACGGCCCGGGTTTCGGAATGACGCCCTCCTGCGCCGAGGCTTCGCAGGGCATCCTTCGCCGCGAGAAGTTTGCGAGCATGCGGGGATCGCGGCTCTCCGAGAGGATGGCCGCGCCATCCGAAGCTCGCAGAGCGAAGGATGGCGGAGAGGGAGGGATTCGAACCCCCGGTGAGCTTTCGCCCACAGAAGTTTTCAAGACTTCCGCAATAGACCACTCTGCCACCTCTCCGGTCAGACCCTGCGACGCTCGGGCATTCTGCTGCA
>JBILWD010000426.1:0-2758 GCA_044370095.1 Opitutaceae bacterium
CGGGGGTAGTTTAGGATGAACCCGCCGCAGAGCGGGTGTCCCGTGGAAACGAGACGCCCTCAAAAACGCCCGGCGCGCCCGCCGGCGGCAAGCGCGAAATCGACGGTCCAGCCGCCAGTCCGCTAGCCGCTCAGCAACCGACCGCTGCGGCCACGCCCGCCCCACAGGCGTGCCGCGCCTCCGCCTCCGACCAACCGAGGAAAAGGCACACGTTGGCCACCGCCCGGTCCGGAGTGAGCGAGGAGCCCGCGAAGTTCGGCTTGCCCGGCTCCCGCACCACGCCATCCGGGCCCGACTCCACCTCGATCGCGCCCACGGTGTAGCGCCCCGGCGGCGCACCGGCCGCCGCCACACAGTCGGTGGTGAAGAGCACGCGGTCGCGCGGCTTGGCCCGGACAAAATTGCGCAGGGTCGCCGGCGGCACGTGGATGCCGTCCGGGATGAAAACCGCCGTCAGTTCGTCCCGCGCCAGAAGACGTTGAATGATATTGTCGTGGCGGTGCAGCTGCTGCGGCACGCCGTTGCCGACGTGGGTGCAGAGGGTGAGGCCGGCGGCGGTTGCGGCATCGAGAGCCCGGTCGTCGGCGTTCGAGTGGCCGACCGCTACGCGCACCCCGTGGGCGACCACGTGCCGGATGAATTCCGGCGAGCCCGGCCACTCGGGCGCGAGGGTGATCAGGCGGATCCGCCCACCCGCGGCGCGCCAGAGGAGGTCGAATTCCGCGCGGTCAGGCGCCGTCATCTTCACCGGGTCGTGGGCCCCGTGGTACCCCAGCTCCGGCAACAAGTAAGGACCCTCAAGGTGGTACCCCGCGATGGTGGCGCGCACGAGCGGATCCGCCGCCGCGAGCGACTCGATCGCGGCCAACTGGCGCGCCAAAGCGTCGACGGTGTCGGTGATCAGCGTGAGCAAAATGCGCGGCGTGCCGTGGGCGTGGAGCGCTCGGGCAGCGCGGGCCAGGTCCACCGCGGCGAGCGGACGCTGGAAGTCCACGCCCGCGAAGCCGTTCACCTGCAGGTCAAAGAGTCCACCGTCGGGAAAGTTCATGGCCGGAGAAAGTGTTCGAGGAAACGGAACGCCTGCGCGTTGGACTCCGCGGTCGGCGCGTGCCCGTCGCGGTTGGTCATCGCGACGCGGTCCTTGTGGCCGAGGAGGCGGTTGACGGCGACCGCATGGTTGAGCGCCTCCCAGCGGGCCGGGGGATCCTCCGAGCCGCCGGAGACGAGGAACGGCCGGGGCGCCATCAGCGCGTGCAGCTCGTGGAGATCCCGGCCCGTCGCGCGCAACTCGCGGTAGGCGCCGTTGCGCGGGTTAGCCTCGGTCACTAGGCCGCGCGCACGGATGCGGCCCTCCTCGCGGCCCAGGTACCAGGGTTCCCAGTAGTTCACCGCGCCGCGCGTCTCGTCGAAGACGACGCCCCCGTCCGACCACACCGCCGCGGCGAATTTCTCGTGGAGGCAGGACGCGAACATCGCCCATTTTCCGCCGTAGGAGTGACCCATCACGCCGATGCGCGCCGGGTCCACCTCGGGACGCTGGGCGAGCGCGGTGTGGCAGTTGGCCGCGATGTAGGCGTAGTAGCTTAGCGGCTGGCAGGGCACCCCGTGGAGCGCGGGGCGGTAGGCGTCGTCCCCGGGCGTGCCGATGGCGAGCGTCACGAAGCCGCGGCGGGCGAGTTGCAGCGCGAAGTCGCGGTGCACCGGGGGACCATCCTTGAAGTAGCGCGCGGCCTGGCCGGACAAGGGCCGCGGACCCGCGTAATTCACGCTCACCTCCGCCGCGTAGAAGGGGACCAGCACCGCCGGCCGCGGGCCCTGGAATCGTTCCGGGGGCAGCAGCAGGTAGCCCGGCTCCATCACGCCCGCCACGATCTCGACCGCCACGCGGTACTGTGTGACGCCCTCGCGGTCCTGCCGTTCCGACAACTCCAGGCTCGGCCGGGCAAGGAGTTCGGGCCACGGGCCCATCAGCGCGTGCCACGCGGCAAGGATTTCCGCCCGCCGCGCGGGCCATTCCGCCGGCGAGGCGACCGTGCTCCCGTCGTCCCGCCGCAGCGGCGAGCGATGCTCTCCGAGCCGGCCCGCAAACTCCGTCGGGGGCGCGAAGGCCGACCTCAGTTCCACGGGCACCGCGCTGCCGGCCACGGCCAGCGTGGCGGGCAACCAAAGGCTGAGGAGGAAGGCTAGGCGCACGGCGGGAAAGGCACGCACTACGCGGGCCGCCCGCCGAACGGTCAAGGGAGCAGTGCCCGGCGGACCTCAATCTTCGGGGCGCAGGTGGCCGCCGGGGAGGCAACGCGAAGGTGGCGGCGCGCGGACTTGCGCGGGGCCGCCCGGCGGGCCAATCCTCGTCCATGCCCCGCCCCGCCCTTCCCTCCCCGCGCCGCGCGCTAAGCGCGCTCGCCCTGCTGCTCCTCGCCGCCGGCGCCGCCGCCGCGTCAACCCCCGCCGCCCGGCCGCCCAACGTCATCGTGATCTTCTGCGACGACCTCGGTTACGCGGACATCGGGCCCTTCGGCGCCCAAGGCTACGCGACGCCGCACCTCGACGCGATGGCGCGCGAGGGCGTCCGGTTCACCAACTTCCACGTGGCGCAGGCCGTCTGCTCCGCCTCCCGCACCGCCCTGCTCACCGGCTGCTACCCCAACCGGGTCGGCATCCACGGCGCGCTCGGGCCCCAGTCCAACCACGGCATCCACGCCGACGAGACCACGCTTGCGGAGGTCTTCAAATCCCGCGGCTACGCAACCGGAATGGC
>JBILWD010000427.1:0-2756 GCA_044370095.1 Opitutaceae bacterium
TTAGGCGACACGGCGCCGTCGGGCCCAAGGCACTCGCGCCAGACCTTCTGCAGGAAACGGTGCACGCCCTCGATCCCGCGCGGGTTCCACGGCTTCATCGCCTCGAGGGGGCCGAGGAACATCAGGTAGAGACGAAGCGTGTCGGTGCCGTGGGACTGGATGATCGTGTCCGGATTGACCACGTTGCCGCGGCTCTTGGACATTTTTTCGCCGTCCTCCCCGAGGATGATGCCTTGGTGGAAGAGGCGGCGGAACGGCTCGGCCTCGGGCACGAGGCCTAGATCGAAGAGCACCTTGTGCCAGAAGCGGGCGTAAAGGAGGTGGAGTACGGCGTGCTCGGCGCCGCCGACATAGAGGTCCGGGCTGCCCCAGTACTCGAGCGCCGCCCGCGAGGCGAACGCGTCCGGGTTCGCCGGGTCGAGGAACCGCAGGTAATACCAGCACGAGCCCGCCCACTGCGGCATCGTGTTGGTCTCGCGGCGGGCGCGGACCCACAGCCCCTCGCCGGGACAAGGTTGGGAGGCCGGCACCGCCGCCCCCGTGCCCGGATTGAACCAGATCTCCAGCCAATCGGGAAGCTGGGCGAGGGGACTTTCGCCGTTGCCGCTCGGCAGATAGGACTGCACCGGCGGCAACTCGAGCGGCAGGGCGGCCTGGGGCAGGGGCAGCGCGCACTGCCGCACGCCGTCCTGCACGTAGGTGACCGGGGAATCCGGCAGGGGACCGACGCCTCCGGCGCGCACGCGCGCGTAGTCCGCCTCGCTGACCCAGACGATCGGGAAGGGTTCGCCCCAGTAGCGCTGCCGGGAGAAGAGCCAGTCGCGGAGCTTGTAGTTCACCGTGGCTTTGGCGACGCCCTTCGCGGCGAGTTCGGCGGTGATCCGGCGTTTAGCCTCCTCCCACGGCAGGCCATCGTAGCCGGGGGAGTTCACGAGGTGGCCCGCGCCCGTGTAGGGGAGCTTGGCCTCCCCGGAATCGGGGGCGATGACCGGGATCACCGGCAGCCCGTACTGCACCGCGAACTCGTGGTCGCGCTCGTCGTGCGCCGGCACGGCCATAATCGCGCCAGTGCCGTAGCCCAGCAGCACATAGTCGGCGACCCAGATCGGGACCTCCCGACCGTTGATCGGGTTGATCGCGCAGGCGCCCGTGAAGACGCCGGACTTGCCCTTCGCGAGGTCGGTGCGCTCGAGGTCGCTCTTCGCCGCGGCGGCGCGGCGGTAGGCCTCGACGGCAGCGCGTTGGCCCGGGACGGTGAGGGCGTCAACCAAGGGATGCTCCGGGGCTAGCACCATATAAGTGCAGCCGAATAGGGTGTCGGGCCTGGTGGTGAAGACCTTCAGGGCCTCCGTTCGGCCGGGCAGGGAGAAGAGGAGTTCGGCGCCCTCGCTGCGGCCGATCCAGGCCTCCTGCATCCGCTTGGTGGAGTCGGGCCAGTCGACGTCCTTGAGGTCCGCGAGCAGGCGCTCCGCGTACGCGGTGATGCGCAGGACCCACTGGCGAAGATTGCGGCGCTCGACGGGGAAGCCGCCGACCTCGCTCTTGCCGTCTACGACTTCCTCGTTGGCCAGTACGGTGCGCAGTTCCGGGCACCACCAGACGGGGCGTTCGTCGACGTAGGCCAACCCGCGGTGGAAGAGTTGGAGGAAGATCCACTGCGTCCAGCGGAAGTAGCGTGGGTCCGTGGTGTCGATCTCGCGGTCCCAATCGTAGGAGAAGCCGAGGGCTTTGATCTGCCGGCGGAAGTTGGTGATGTTCGCCTGGGTGTTGGTCGCCGGGTGCGTCCCGGTCTTGACCGCGTGCTGCTCGGCGGGCAGGCCGAAGGCGTCCCAGCCGATCGGGTGGAGCACGTTGCGACCGCGGGCGCGCTGGTAGCGGGCGAGGATGTCCGTGGCGGTGTAGCCCTCCGGGTGGCCGATGTGCAGGCCAGCTCCGGAGGGGTACGGGAACATATCCAGCACGTAGTACTTCGGCTTCTCCGGCGCCTGCTCGGCGCGGAACGAGCGGTTCGCCTCCCAGTAGGCCTGCCAGTGGGGCTCGATCTCGCGGAATTGGTACTCGGTGCAGGAGGTGGCCATCGTCAAAAACCGGCGATGCTGGGTCGTTTCGCGCTCCGGTCAACCTCCGCCCTCCGCAGGGCCCGGGGGCGCGAGCCCGCCGTTGACGCGCGGGGACGGAGGCGGTTGCGTCCACCCGATGCGTTCCCCCCGGACCCTGTCCCGCACGTTCGCCCCCGTGCTGCTGCTCCTCGCCGCGGCCTCTTTGCCCGCCGCCGAGCCGGCCCTCGGCTCCCGCGGCGCCACGCTCTACGGGGCCCATTGCATGATGTGCCACGGCGTCGCCGGCCAGGGCTTCCCCGGGGTCTACCCGCCGCTCGCGCAGTCCGACTGGCTCGCGGCCAAGCGGGACGGCGCGATCGCCGCGGTCACGGCCGGACTCAACGAGGAGATCACGGTCAACGGCGTGACCTACCGCGGCCAGATGCCCCCGCAGATGCTCGACGACGCCGAGGTGGCGGACGTCCTTACCTTCGTCCTCAACTCCTGGGGCAACCCCGGGGGCGAAGTGCGGACCGAGGACGTGACGCGCGTGCGGGCGACGACCCGGTTCAAGACCTTCGAGGACCTGAAGAAGGCGGCGGACTACCGCCCGCTCCCCGCCGCGCCCGCGGGCTTCGAACTGAAGGAACTGGTGCGCCTCCCAGATTTCGGGGTGCGACTCGCGAGCGACGGCAAGGGCGGCCCGCTGTACGTGCT
>JBILWD010000428.1:0-2744 GCA_044370095.1 Opitutaceae bacterium
CCGCAACCCGCAGCCCTAGCCCCTCGCGGCGAGGCGGCGCGTGACGCGCCCGCTGCGCCGGCCGCAAACCTGGAAAAGCAACGGGGCGGCCGGTGAAACCGGCCGCCCCGGGGAAGGGAACGGAACTTGGGAGCGGGAGCCTTAGAAGCTCTTGCGCACCGACATGTAGAAGAACCGGCCCATCGGACGGGAGACGTAGCCGCTCTCGTAGCCGATCGAGTCGTAGTAGAGGGGCGGCGCCTTATCCATCAGGTTGTCCACGCCGACGGTGACGCGGGTGTTGTTCAGGTACGGGCTCAGCCCGGCCGGAATATCCCAGCCGTAGAACGCGTTGTAGGTGTAGTAGGCGTCCACCTCGTAGCCGTCGCGATTGATGTCGCTGTAGGAGGCGATGTGGTTGTTCGTGATGCCAGCGCTGTGCTCCTTGCGGGTCCAGAGCAGGCTCGTCTGGATGCGGGTGCGGGGGAAGCCGTCGCGGCCGGCGAGGTTCGCCGGGTTCACCGTGCGGGTGAAGCCGTAGAACTTCAGGTAGGTGGCGTTGCTCCGGAGGCTGAACTGGCCGAAGTCGGTGGTCCGCTTGCGGTAGTTCACCTCGAAGTCATAGCCCTCGACCTTCTGGAAGGCCAGGTTGACCACGCTGTCGCTGATGTAGCGGATGCGGCCGGGGACCGTGACGGTCTGGCCCGGGGCGACCGGCGAGACGGCGCCGTTCGGGCCGGAGAGCACGTTGATCGGGTTCGCCGTGCGGTTGGTGTAGGTCTCGGAGCCCGGGTCGCGGACCACGAGGTCCTCGGTGCCGCCGCCCACCTCGTTCTGGCGGATGAAGCCGGTACCGACCGAGGTGATGATGTTGCTCTGCTCGATGTGGAAGAACGAGGCGCCGACCGACAGGCCCTGGAGGGCCTTGACCGGGACGTCGTACACGAAGCCGTACTGCCAGCCCTTGGCGGTCTCGGGCGTCAGGTTCGGGTTACCGCCGGCGCGCACGAGGCGCTGGGTGGCGGCGCCGTCGAACGGATCCCCGGTGAGGAGCTGCGGGCGACGCAGATCGGCGAGGCCGTTGGGGAGAGACTCACGGACGCCACCGTAGAGCTGGGGCAGCGTCGGGGAGCGGAAGGCCTCGTTGTACGTGCCGCGGAGCATCAGGGACTTCACCGGCTGCCAGCGCAGGCCGACGTAGGGCGTCAGGCCGGAGTCATAGCCGTCGGAGAACTGCTCGTAGCGACCAGCGAGGGTCAGCTCGAGGCGGTTGATGCCCTTCACGGTACCCGCCTTGACGAGCGGGGCGTTCAGCTCGATGGCGCCGGCCTTCACGCGGCGGCTGGCATCGGTGGAGTCGGCGAGGCGGACCTGGCCGATGATGTCGTCGAGGGTGGTGGAGATGGCGTCGTTGGCCTCGCCGAACTTCTCCTTGCGCCACTCGAGGAGGACCGCGCCGCCGAGGGCGCCCGTGGGGAGCTGGGCGATCTCGCCGGAGAGCTGGGCGTGCCAGAGGTCCTGGGTGGAGTAGCCGCCCTTCTGGGTGGTCACCCGGATGCCATCGAGGACGTTCTTCGGATTGCGGTAGGAGGCGCCGCCGAAGATGTTCAGGGCGTCAGGCGTGTTCCGGGCGAGGGCGGCGCGCAGGCGGCTCTCGGAGACGGCGTTCTTGGTCTGGTCGACGACCTTGTCGTTGTCGTACGAGTAGTAGATGTCCCAGTTCCAGCGGTCGAGGATGCTGCCCTTGGCGCCGGCGACCAGGCGCCAGGAGTCGTTGGTGATGTCGGCCATGCGGGGGCCGATGTCGACCGGGCGGTAGTTGAAGGAGACGTCGACGCCGAACGGATTCCAGTAGTTGGTCTTCGGGACGATGATGTTGTTGTCGCCCGCGGTGGAGATCGGCGAGGGCGCGAGCTCGATGTGGGACTTATTCTGCTGGTAGGCGGTCTCGACGTAGAACGAGACGTCCTTGGTCAGGTCGTAGCGGAACGTCGTGTTGATGCCGAGGCGCTCGGTGGAGGGCGTGAGCCAGACGAACTCTTGGAAGTTGTAGAGGTTCGACGGGTTGCCCTGGGGCGCGAGCCGCTGCGGCTCGAACGTGCCCGCGCCCGCCGCGCTGAACGCGCCGCCGGAAGGATTGCGGTTCGCGCTGGCGAAGTTCGGCGAGGCCGAAGCGAGCGTGCCAGCGATGACCCCACCGGTACCGGGCAGGCGGGTGATGGCAGTGCCCGCGGCGAGGCCGGGGATGTTGACGCCGTTCACGCCGTTGACCTGGCCAGCGGCGGCGCCGGTCAGACCGATGCGGGCCTGCGGGCCCGTGCCGGAGCGAAGGTCGAAGGCGCCGGCGGCGACGTTGTCCGCGTAATCCGCACCCCGGGCCGCAAAGCGGGCCGAGAGGTCGGCGTTGTTCGCGAACGAGGTATCCGAGGCGCGCAGCGCGGCGCGCTCGAAGTAGGAGATACCGACCGTCGCGCTGGCCTTGCCGCTGGCGGCGCCGCCGAAGAACGAGTAGGTCTTCTCGGCGACGTCCGTCTTGAACGAGTTGCCGTAGCTCACGCCCACCTCGGCGCCGGAGTAGTCCTTGCGCAGGATGACGTTGACCACGCCCGCGGTGGCGTCCGCGCCATAGATGGCGGAAGCGCCGTCCTTGAGCACCTCAACGCGCTCGACCATGGCGATCGGAAAGCGGTTGAGGTCGACGAACACCGTGCCGCCCGAGTTGTTGCCCGTGGGGGCGACGCGACGGCCGTTGACGATGACGAGAG